>NZ_JBBMFJ010000005.1:0-124202 GCF_040096075.1 Ventrimonas faecis | reverse complement strand
GCAATCTTACCCTCATGCGAAACCTTATATGTGATTTCTATTCGTCAGACCAGAGATTTGCCCGTGGTTAGTCTGTTCCCACATCCGGCTTCCTTCAGATTCCACCTCACGATGGACACCCTTGCCTTCGGCTATATCCTTCCCACTACCGGGCGGATTCGGGACTTGCACCCGTTAGAAACGTGCGCCGCCGGGCGCACGTAAAAAACAGAAAAGCCCTGCGGCTATCCGCTTTCGGAATGCCGCAGGGCCTACTCTCTTTTTATAGTTTTGCATTAGTTACTCAAAAATCCCTTTCCAATGATCTCGCTGGAGTTCGAAATCAGGATAAATGCCGTCGGTTCTACTTTTTTGATGTAGTTTCTCAGGCGCACGGCCTGACTGCGTTTCATGGTGGTCATGATGACGGTCTTGCTGTGATGGGAAAAGGCGCCCTGTGCCTTGTAAATGGTGGCACTGCGGTTCAGATCCTCAATGATAAAATCGCAGATGGGATCCGGATTATCGCAGATGATATTGAAACACTTACAAAGGTTGATATTCTCGATGACGCCATCGATCACCAGGGATTTCGCCATCAGGCCCAGAGAGGAATACAGTCCGGTGGTCGGTCCGAATACGAAGAAGGACATGACCACGGAGGTGATATCCACCACCAGAAGCGCAGTTCCGATGTTCATGCTGGAATGTGCTTTTAAGATCATGGCAATGATATCGGTGCCGCCGCTGGACGCGCCAATGTTAAATAGGATTGCGGAGCCAATGGCCGGAAGGAAGATTGCGAAGATCAATTCCAGCATGGGCTGGTCGGTGATGGTGCCTGCCATCGGTATAAAACGGTCCAGAGCACTTAAGCTGAAGGACATCAGCATACTGGAATATACCGTCTTGATGCCCACATCGGTTCCCAGGAATAAAAATCCCAGCACCAGAAGGCCGGTGTTCACTACAAAGGTAAAATCACTGGCGTTCATTCCTGTCAGTCTGCTGACCACGGACGAAAAGCCCGTAACGCCGCCAAATGAAAAGTTATTCGGGAACTTGAAAAAATAAATTCCCACGACCATGATCCAGATACTCACGGTGATCAGCGCGTATTCCACAATTTTGCGTTTAACCGGATCTTCAATCTGCTGTGTAGCCATAATTTCCCCCAAAATCTGATTCATATTTTTGCCTTAAAAGCAAAAGAAAAGCAGAACGAGTTATAATCCCTCTCCTCTGCCAGAGAGACTATAACTCGTTCCTATGTAAAAGACAAACACTATTCTTATTGGCTCAATTACAGCATTTATATTGTGTTATTATGACATTTTCATGTTGTCATACTGTTATGTGCATCTGTCTTTCTCTCAAAGACATTCTTACGATTCTGACTGCCCTGCCGGATTCATTTCTGTCGTTTCCTGCCGGCCGCCTCCACTCCAGTTTTGTCTGGCCACACGGCTGTCCTCTGCCATGCTCTGCATTTCCTTAAATTTTTTTCCCTTTGGATCCACCCGCTGCCAGAGCGTGTAGGCCGATGTCTGTTTTGCATCATTCCATGGCACTGCCTCTCCCAGACAATATGGAAGATACAGATCCGCATACAGCGACGCCATTTTCTCCTTTAAGTCATCCGGCACCATGGTAATGGTCTGCTTTACCTGTTCCTGAATCACGGATTTCGCGTACTGCCGGGACCATTCTGAAAAATTTAACAGTTCCGGATTTTCCGATCCCTGCTCCTTTGCCCAGGCTGCCACATCCGCACGCCGGGTCTCAAAGGTCATGGTATCATTCAAATCCCAGCTCAGCATGCCATACTGATTGCCCGGGAAGGAATAGGGGCTCAGCACAATCTCATGAATGCCCTCCTGCTCATCTTCCAGCCCCGGTCCGGTCATATGCTCCCGGATCCGCTGCACATGCAGATGCCCGCTGATGTAAAGCGGCACCTGATACTGTTCCAGAAGTGCCGTCACCTCCGGCCCGTTCTCCATTTCACACTGGGTCGTAAACAGGCGGCTTTCCTGCAGCAGATTGTGATGTGCCAGCACGATCACCTGGATATCATGCTCCTTTGCCACCTTCAGATGCGTCTCCATCCATTTTAAGGTGGCATCCCCAATGCGGCCTTCTACGTGGTTTCCGTCATCGTAAATGCAGGAATCCATCATCAAAAGCCAGTGCTTTGCATCCAACGGATACACATAGCTTAAGGATGCCGTGTCGCGGTTTGGGGACTGGTCGTAACCAAACTGATGATAAATTTCATAAAAATCTTCTCCCGTTTCCAGATACTCCGCCTTCTCCCGCTGCGTTCCAAAATACGTGGAGGCATTTTTATTCTGAATGTCGTGGTTTCCCGGAATCACCAGCACCGGAATGCCCGCGTCCTGAATCTTCTGAAGTTTTTCCGCCAGCAGCTCGTGGTTGATCCGCTCCCCGTTTAAGGTAATGTCACCGGTAAGCGCCAGAGCTGTGGGATGATTCCGGATGGCTGTCTCCACCAGCGTATCCAGCATCTCCTCGCTGTACTGGTCAATCTTGCCATCATCATGCTCCACCATGCTCCAGAAAGCTTTTCCGTCATCGTGGGTAGTGTTGCTCATAAAGTGAAGATCGGAAGCCAGCATCAGAGTTGGCGGCTCATAGGGCTTCTCTGCTTCCGTCTCCTCTTCTGTTTTTCCTGATCCATGCGCTCTGCGGTGCCGTCTCTGCTGTCTGCGGTATTCCGCAAGCCATTCCTGGCGCTCCTGTTCCAGACGGGCCAGGCGTTCTTCCTCGGACTCTTCGGATTCATCCAGACCATGGTCTGCCGCATCCGGTCCGTTTTCAGTTCCCGCCCCCGTTTTGCCCCCACCTGGGTTCTCTCCTGCCTGCTGACTGCTCTCCTGAGCTGCGGACTCCCGGCCAGTTCCGGTATTTCCCTGCCGGTTCAGTGCCCCAAGGAGCCACACGATCCCGATGCAGATCAGTAATAAAGCCCCGTAGATCAGGGCTGTAATCTTTTTATAATGCTTCATAACGTTTGTCTTATCCTCTTTTCCGTCCGGAAGTGATATGCCGAGGCCAGGCCGCTCTGACGGCCAGTTTTTCCTGCATCAGGTGCACATGAAAAAGAATCCGGCTTGCCGGATTCTCGCGCCGAGGCGCGGTTGCTTCAGCAACCATCTGCCATTGCGCCGAGTGCGCATCCTCGCGGAGCGTTTTTGTATGATAGGACGCAATTTCCTATCATATCAAAAAAGCGGGCGGCATCACTACCGCCCGCCATCATATCACAGATTGACGAAAAAAGGAAGTTTTTAAATGATGTCATTCACGCACACTGCACCATACGGGCGGATGCTCATACGGTACGCACTGTCTGCGCCCATGGCATGCTCGATGTAGTCAATGTACTCGTCCACAATGTCGTTCGGCAGCATAGCCATGATGACACCTGCGAAACCGCCGCCGTGGATGCGGCATGCGCCGCGCTGCTTCTCGGCAATAAACAGCTCGGTAAGTGCCAGGGCAATGGAGATTCCCTGTTCCTGCACGCTGGCTGTGGTGTAGCAGTTCTGCAGCCACTTCCAGGAAGAGTTTCCGGATGCCGTGATATTGGCCAGGAAATCCGCAAAGCGGCCCTCTTTCAAAGCTGCCACCTCGGCCTCAACCCGCTTATTCTCCTCAAAGAAATGCAGGGCACGCATCACGGAACGGTCTCCTGCAAACGCGCGGACCTCCTGAATGTTATCAATCACCTGCTGCTCTGTCACCTCCGCGCAGACCTCCTTGCCAAAGAACTGTGCTACCTTCTTCATCTCATTCGGAACGGAAGAATAATCCGCGCTCAGGTCTGCATGGCCTTTTCCGGTCTGCACGATGATGAGGCTGTGATTCTGGGACGCAAAATCAAAATCGATCTGCTCTACCTTCGGAGCCGCTGGCTCCAGAAAATCAATGGTAATGAGACCGCCTACCGCGCAGGCCATCTGGTCCAGCAGACCGGAAGCCTTATCCCAGTACACGTTCTCCGCGTACTTTCCGATGTGGGCGTAAGCAACGGTATCCATGCGTCCGTCATTGAAGAAACGGTTCAGCATGGAACACAGCAGCATCTCAAAGGATGCGGAAGAGCTTACACCGGCAGAGCTGATGACATTGCTGGTGATGTAAGCGTCAAAGCCGCCCACCTCATAGCCGGACTCCTGAAATCCCTTTAACAGGCCCTTCACCAGATCCACCGTTCCTGCTTTCTTGGCACTCGGCTGCAGATCATTTAAGTCGATGGTGAATTTCTGATGAAACGTCTCACTGATGATATTGACCTTGCTTGATTCATTCTTTGCCGCAATTCCCACACAGTCCAGGTTGATGCTTCCTGCCAGTACCTTGCCATGGTTATGGTCGGTATGGTTTCCGCTGATCTCCGTTCTGCCCGGGGAACTGAACATCAGAATGTCCTTCTCCCCAAAGTTCTCCTGGAATTTCTGTACCAGGTCCTCATAACGGCGGATGTTCTCCTCCGCTTTATCTGCTCCGTATAACTCGCACATACGGGTACCTGCTGCTTCTGATCTTAACAGTTCCAATGTTTTTGCTGTGTTCATCCTTTACCCCTCCGTTTTCTCCATGCAGGTCCGGCCATTTTCCACAATAGGTTCCGGCCATGCAAAAATCCCCCGGCAGTTTTTCATTCTTTCCGGCAAACAATCACGCCTCACTGCCGCTCGTAGTTTTCAGTATACCACACCGTTTGTTTTACGGACAATACAATATTCTTTCGCCTGTCTGTGTTTTTTTACGCCGTGCAGTCTTTTTTGCGGCAAACATGCAAACTGCCGAAGCGCCTCCCGGTCATCTATGGTATACTGTATAGAAGTAACTGTTCAGTACCCTCACAGTTACGTATAGAAAAGGAACGGAAAATTCCCGGACACGAAAGGAAACACGAACATGAACTGGAACGGCAAACCCTATCACTCCCTGGACTTTGAACTGAAATCCCGCTTCGGCCAGAAGGTCTACAAAATCGCTCTGGACGGCTGCATGACCTGCCCAAACCGGGACGGAACGCTGGGAACGCGCGGCTGTATCTTCTGCAGCGAGGGCGGATCCGGGGATTTTGCCGCGCCGCTGGATTTTTCCGCGTTTTCCGCGTCTTCGTCTTCCATATTTCATGACAATCCGGCCACTGACGTAGCTCATCCGGCATCCTGCAGTTCCGGCCAGGACTGGCAAACCCTGATTGCCACTGCCGTCAACAATCAGATTGAGGAGGCCATCACCCGCATCAAAAATAAGATGGGCTCTGCGCCGGATGCCTACATTGCCTACTTTCAGTCCTACACCAACACCTACGCGCCGCTTTCCTACCTGGAAACCCTGTTTTCCGCAGCCATCCGCCACCCGAAGGTTGTGGCGCTCTCCATCGGCACCCGGCCGGACTGCCTGCCGGATGAGGTGCTGAATCTGTGCACCCGCTTAAACCGGGAAAAACCGGTCTGGATTGAACTGGGCCTGCAGACCATCCATGAAGATACCGCTGCCTTTATTCGCCGCGGTTATCCGCTCTCCACCTTCACAGATGCCTTATCCCGGCTTCGCGCGCGAAAACTGGAAACCATTGTCCATGTCATTCTGGGGCTTCCCGGCGAAGACCGGGGGCGGATATTAGAGACCGTGCGCTATCTGGCAAATCAGGATATCCAGGGCATCAAGCTGCAGCTGCTCCATGTCTTAAAGGGCACCGATCTGGCATCGGTCTATGAGCAGCACCCGTTTCCGGTCATGACCCTGGAGGAATACCTGGATCTGCTCATTGACTGTGTGGCCCTGCTGCCGCCAGAGCTGGTCATCCACCGGATTACCGGAGACGGACCAAAGTCTCTGCTGATTGCGCCGCTCTGGAGCGCAAATAAGCGCCTGGTGCTCAATTCCCTCACCAGGCGCTTCAAAGAACGGGGCGTGACTCAGGGCTGCGGGCTGACGGTGCCGTCCGCTCCCAGAGAAACCCCAAAGGAGATTCCCTCTAAATACTGATAAAATTGTGTTTTCGCTCCCGCATCCGTCAGAGTGCGGGTATAACCGCCGGAAGAAGTTCCCGGAATCAGCTTTAAATCCAGACTGTCACCGGAAAATTCAGCCTGCACCAGCATGGTTTTGGGAATGGAGCTTCCAAACACAAAATTGCCCAGGCTGTAGAAAATCGGCTTGCCTTTGTAATACTCGATGCCCTGCAGCACATGCGGGTGGCTTCCGATGACCAGATCCGCCCCGGCATCGATGTAGCGCTTTGCCAGCGCCCGCTGATATTCCTGGGGCGTCTCGTCGCGCTCAATGCCCCAGTGGATCAGAACCACAACCTTCTCTCCCTGTGCATGGCATTCTGCGATCTGCGCAAGCAGCGGCTCCACCGAAACCTCATAGGAGGACAGCATGCCCGGGTGGCCGTTCGCAGCCGCCCAGCCTGCCTCCGGGATCACGCGGGTTGCCCCGATCAGTGCCACCCGCTGTCCGTTTTTCTCAAACACCACCGGCTGTTTTGCCGCGTTTAAGTCTTTCCCGGCTCCGGTATGCAGAATGCCTGCGCCATCCAGCACCTCGCAGGTATCCAGCAGCGCGTCTGTGCCATAATCCAGCGCATGATTGTTCGCCAGCGTTACCGCGTCAATTCCCATCTCCTGGAACATGGAAACCTTTTCCGGTGCCAGACGGAAGGTATACTGCTTGTCTGCCGCCTGGGTTCCACGGCTGCTGAACGGAAATTCCTCGTTAACCACAAAATAATCCGCGGACTGAATTGCGTTTAAGTAACCACCATCCAGCACCCCGGAGATTCCGCCCGCACGGCTGTAAGCGTTTAAGACATGGTCGGACAGAAGTACGTCACCAGAGAACAGGATCGTCATGGAATCGGACGCTGCGCCCGGATCTCCGGAAGGATCCAGAGCATCCGCGCCACCTGTTCCATCTGGATTTCCGGCCTGCATTCCATCTGCCAAATTCTGTCCCGACTCCCCGGCATTTTCCGAAAAATCTTCCGCATTCTGATCTTCTGTCTCCAAAATAATCCCAGTCTCTGCATCGGACTCTCCAATCCGTTCTGCCGCCAGATTCTCTTCTGTTTTCCCTGTGCCCTCTGCCTGCTGCGCTTCCGTCTCCGCAACCGTAATTTTCTCATACGAAGTATGGCTGCAGCCGCCAAGCAGCACCGCGCCCAAAAGCGCTGCGGCCATTGTTACAGCATTAATTCTGTGATCAGTTCCCATGTAATATCCTGCCTCTTCATTTCCTGTTCCAGTGCCTCTCTCGCATCTAACGGTGCCATAAAGCACAGGCCGCAGCCTGCGGAAATGGCACTGGGAAGCGGGATGAGCCGCCCGGGCAGCCCGGCTTCCTTCATGGCCTTTTCCATGCGGATGGCCATGACCGTATCCCGAAAGGTGATGATCAGGCGAATTTCTTTTTTCAGCATCTTATTCCTCCCAGGCCAGGATCCGCATGGCTTTCACGGCCTCCTGCACCTCTTCCATCGTATTAAAATAAGAAAAGCTGAAGCGTACGGCTCCCTGCTTTCCGGTTCCAAGGGCTCTATGCATCAACGGCGCGCAGTGACCACCAGAGCGGACCGCAATGCCAAACCGCTGCATCAGTTCATCGCCCACAGCAGCGGAGTCATAATCCTTCAGGTTCAGCGTCACCACCGGTGTCCGGATGGCCGCGTCAAAATCACCATATAAACGGACGCCCGACAGATGTTTCACACCCTCATAAAAAGCCCGCGCGTATGCGTCTGCCTGCCTCCAGATGGCATCCGTTCCTTTCTCCAGAATGTACTCCACTCCGGCTAAAAGGCCCGCAATGCCCGGCATATTTAAGGTTCCTGCCTCTAACAGCGTCGGCATTTCCTCTGGCTGTTCTTTGTCATATGTGCGGATTCCGGTACCGCCCACGCGAAACGGTTTCATCTTCACGCCCTCCCGCACGCAGATACCGCCCATGCCCTGCGGGCCTAAAAGTCCCTTATGACCGGAAAAGCACAGCACGTCAATGTGCATCCGTTCCATATCAATCGGCAGAAGGCCTGCTGTCTGAGCCGCGTCTACAACGAACAGCGTTCCATTTTCGTGACACATGGCCCCAAGCTTTTCCAGATCATTGACATTGCCCGTCAGATTGGACGCATGGGTGCAGATCAGGGCTTTGGTATCCGGCCGGATACTTCCCGCGAGAACATCCAGACAGATTCGTCCCTTTTCATCACAGGGAATGATGGTCAGATCAATCCCTTCTTTTTCTTTCCGGTACAGCGGCCGCAGCACGGAATTGTGTTCCATCTGGGTGGTGATCACATGGTCTCCCGGTTCCAGCAGTCCCTGAATAGCCATATTCAGACTGTCGGTGGCATTCATGGAAAATGCCACCTGGTTTGGATGCGGATAACCAAACAGTTCCCCCAGCCTGCTCCGGGTTTCCACCGCCAGGCGCAGAGCCTGCAGCGATGCCTCATTGCTTCCTCTTGCCGCGTTGCCTACGCTGCCGGAGACCAGGACTTTATAAACGGCATCGGCCACCGTCTCCGGCTTGTGCAGAGAGGTGGCCGCATTGTCCAGATAGATCATGGCCGTACAACCAGGTCCGCTTCGGCCATGGTCTGCGCGATCACATACATGTTGGTGACACCGCCAACTTTTAACTTCTCAGTCAGTCCGTAGTAGTTTAAGCAGGTGCCGCAGGTCAGGATCTGCACACCAGCCTCCTCCAGCTTCTTTAAGTCTTCAATGGAGTCAGAACCCTCACAGGTCAGCTTTGCGCCGCCGTTGTAGAATAAAATGGTATCCGGCAGGGTTTCCAGCTGGGTCTGGGCAAATAAGAATCCTTTGATCAACACTTTGCCAAGCTCCTCGTTGCCTTCGCCCATATGATCTGCGGTAACAGCAACCACCGTTTTCTTCTTTCCCGGAACCAGGCACTGATCTGCCGGGATCTCCTCTGCGGACTTTTCCTGACCACTCACATGAAGAACCACCTTCCAGGTTTTCTCCTCCTCTTTGGAAGACTCCACGCCGTAGCCCATCTGTCCGGCCATCTTCTCCAGGTTCTGGACTGCGATCTCGTTATCTACGAGAACCTCCACATCCCCTGCTCCGTTTAAGTTTTTGACAGCCTCTTTTGCCTTAATCAACGGAATCGGGCAGATCTCGCCTCTTGCGTCTACTCTTGTCATAGCAGTTTTCTCTCTTTCCTGATTTTATCGGCATGCCCCGGAAATTCCGGAAAGCATTGCCGCAATATTTATTAGGAGCTGTTCCATGCCGTCATCGTTCTTACAGCACCGTGATTTCTCTCTTGAATCCGGCATCCTCCGGTTTTATAAGCCGCCCCACAATCCGGGCCGGGAGTCCGGCTTCCTTTAATTCCTGCAGGAATGCTTTTCCTTCCTCCTGGGGCACCGCAAAGAGCAGACCGCCCGAGGTCTGCGGATCAAATAAAATCTCCTCCAGCGGGAACGGAACGCCCTTGAAATCTACAAACGCGCCAACGTGGTTGCGGTTGCGCTGTCCAGCCGCCGTGATCATGAAATTTTCCGCATGGGTACAGGCCTCTTTGATGTACGGAATACTCAGCGTATCCACCACCGCCCACAGCCGCTTGTCCAGCATCTCATGCAGATGACCTAAAAAGCTGAATCCAGTCACATCGGTACAGGCGTGTACCGTATATTTTTGGGAGATGGCCGCCGCATACTTGTTTAATGTGGTCATGGATGTAATTGCCTCATCCATAGCCTCTTTCGAAGCCGCTCCCACACGGTTTGCGGTATTCATGATGCCGACTCCCAGCTTCTTGGTCAGGATCAGCACATCTCCGGCCTGTCCGCCGTTATTTTTATAAATCCGGTCCGGATGCACGACACCGTTTACAGAAAGTCCGTACTTCACATCTTTGTCATTGATGGAATGGCCGCCGCAGAGCACCGCTCCGGCCTCCACCACCTTTTCCGAACCGCCCCGCATGATCTCGCCGAGAACATTCAGATCCTCATCCTGCGGAAAGCAGACAATATTCAGCGCACTGATGACCTCGCCGCCCATGGCGTACACATCACTCAGCGCATTGGTTGCCGCGATCTGTCCGAACACATAGGGATCCTCCAGCATCGGCGGAAAGAAATCCAGCGTCTGCACCACAGCCACATCGTCACTGACACGGTAGACCGCCGCGTCATCACTGCTGTCAAACCCCACCAGCAGATTGGGATTGGCTGCGCCGCGTTCAATCCGGCTTAAGACCCGCTCCAGAATGTCCGGGCCCAGCTTTGCCGTGCAGCCACCGCTGCTGCAAAATAAACCTCCTGCCATAACTTCTCCTTTCCTGAAACCCTGCCTGTTCTGCCAAACATTCCCACGCAGAAAATGCCAGTCTGCAAACAAGCCGCATAACTTGTAACTGTTCAGTACCCTCACAGTTACCATAACTTTTTCTTATCATAGCACAGAGACTCTGTTCCGTCCAGATACAGACAAAGCGGCCCCGTCTTCCAAAATTTTCAGTCAGGACCACTTTTCTGTCATTTCCTTATTTCCACAGCCAGTCCTCCAGCAGTGTCTCATACACCTTCTGGCAGCGGCGGATATCCGCCTCATCCACGTACTCGTCTGCCTTGTGGGCCATGGCCAGGGTGCCCGGACCGTAAGAGAGGCAGTTGCAGTTTCCGGTCGTTCCGGCAATAACTGCCGTATCGGTATAACCCGGGAATGCGGAAACCACCGGTGCCTTGCCGGTTGCCTCTTCTACCGCTGCCCGGATGCGGGCAAGCATTTCGGCATCCTCATGATGTGCAATCGGAGGACGGTTTCCGGTAATCTGAATTTCCGCTTTCAGTCCCGGAATCTCCTTTGCCGCATCCTTGGCGGCAGCCTCCAGAAGCGCTTTCACATCCTCAATGTGATACGGCGGAACGACACGCATATCCACCGATACCTTGCATTCTGCCGGAACCTGATACGGGTGAACGCCTCCCCGGATCTCACCAAACACGATGGTGGACCTGCCCAGGAACGCATCTTCCTTCAGCTCCTTCATACGATTGCGGGCAGAAGCCAGCATATAGGCCATACCGGCAATGGCATCCATGCCCTGTTCCGGGCGGCTGGCGTGGGCTGCCTTTCCGTGCATAGTCACTTCAAACCAGTAACGGCCCTTATGGGCGGTCTGAATCTCACCATCCGTCGGTTCGGTATCCATGACCAGACTGTCCTTCGTTACCCAGCCCAGTTCAATCACGCGCTCCGCGCCGGTCATGTCACCCTCTTCATCTGAAGTACCGATCCACTTTAAGGTTCGCCTCGGCGCCTTTCCGGTTTCCTTCACCTGTGCTGCCGCTTCCAGAAACGCGCACAGTGCGGAAGCCAGGCCGGATTTCATGTCGCAGGAACCGCGGCCAAAGAAACGGCCGTTCTCCCCGTCCTCGCCCAGCGGATTCTTTGTCCAGCCGCCGGCAATCGGGACAGTATCCATGTGACAGATAAACACCAGTTCTTCTTTTGTCTCACCAGGAAGGACGGCCATTAAAATGGGGCGCCCCTCCTTTGTGTAATCTTTTTTCAGCTTACCGCTCTCCGGGAGCGCCGCCAGAATCTCCTGCTCTAAAAATCCGGCAATCTCATGCTCTTCTTTTCCCGGATTTGTGCTCTCAATGCTGACTAATTTCTTTGTCCATACCACCGCATCCGTATTCTGCATGTTCCCTGCTTCCTTTCTTTCATCCCCGGCCTGCTTCCCGTTCCATCTGACGATCTACATTCCACCGCCGGGGCCTGATTCCAATTTTATATTACTCTGCCAGAGAGCTCTTTCCTCTCTTTAAGTACTGTCCTTCTCCGCGTGTTCCCACAAAGGCTCCGTCAGAAACGATTTCGTTGCCGCGCAGGAATACCTTCTCGATGGCACCGGTTATCTTCGTGCCCTCGTAGCAGGTGTAATCCGCGTTTCCGTGCATCTTCTCTGTGGTGATGGTCCACTCCTTCTTCGGGTCGATGAGTACCAGATCTGCGTCAGAACCGGTCTGAATGGTACCCTTCTTCGGGTACAGTCCGGCAATCTTAGCCGGATTCGTGCACAGATAATGAACCACCTGCGGAATGGTCAGATGCTCGCCCTTTACTGCCTCTGAGAACATCAGCGGCAGGCGCTCCTCCACGCCCGGCGCTCCGCTCGGACACTGGGTAAAGTCCTTCGCGCCCTGCTGTTTCTGCTTTGCGAAGGTGAATGGGCAGTGGTCAGTTGCGACTGCGTCCAGTTCTCCGTTCTCCAGGGCCTGCCAGAGTGCTTCGTTATCATCCTTCTTGCGAAGCGGCGGTGCCATAATGGCCTTTAACCCCTCCTGGTCATCTGCGTAGCGGTCATCGGTCAGAAACAGGTACTGCGGACAGGTTTCCACGCCAAAATGCTTCTGACCACGGCGTTTCGCGCGGCGCACTTCCATGAGGCCCTGCTTGCTGGATAAATGTACCACATAGACCGGTGCCTCCCCTGCGGACTCAGCCAGATACAGGAAACGGTTCACGGCTTCCGCTTCGGCCTCAGCCGGACGGCTGATCGGGTGATACTTGGCCTGGGTGTGGCCCTCTTTTACAAACTTGTCACGCCAGTAGTTGACAATCCCGTCATTCTCGCAGTGGGAAGCAATGAGGATGCCGTCTTTCTTCGCCTGGGTCAGGATCTGCATCAGATCACTGTCTCCAAGGCCATAACCGTAGGTCATATAAACCTTAAAGCTGGTGATACCTTCTTCCTTCGCAATCTCGCCCATCTCTTCCAGAACCTGCGGATTTACATGCTGGAACACGCCATGGAAGCCATAGTCTACGACCGCATTGCCATCTGCCAGTTTATGGTATTCCTTTACCTGATGCCACAGGCTGCAGTCCTTCGGGCCGAAGGCCATATGGTCTACAATGGAGGTAGTACCACCGCAGGCCGCCGCAATGGTTCCGGTATAGAAATCGTCAATGACACGGGCAATGCCCACATCCAGATCCATGTGAGTGTGAATATCCACAGCACCAGGCAGAACATATTTGCCTTTCGCGTCTACCACTTCAGCATCCGCGTCTGCAAGACCGGTTCCGATCTCGCGGATCACGCCGTCTTCGATTAAGAGATCTGCTTCATATACGCCGCTCTCTGTGCAGAGCATTCCATTTTTTACTAATTTCTTCATAGTTTGAAATTCTCCTATCCCTGTATACAACTTTAACCGCAAGAGTAGACAAGCCACTCCTGCGGTTATTCGCTGTCAGACGATCATAACCATTCGAACATTCTCACAGCTATAATCCATATTTATCATGATGTAACTGTTCAGTATCCTCACAGTTACATCATGTTTACTGATGAATTCTGGTACCAGTTAATCCGTTGATACCATCTTTTGCTTTTTCAAGCAGGGTAATTAAGGACTCGCGTCCCGGTGCGGACTGGGCGAAAGCAACAGCTGCCTGTACCTTCGGAAGCATGGAGCCCGGTGCAAACTCGCCAGCCTCGATATACTTCTGTGCAGTCTCCGGGGTAAGCTCGGACAGCCACTCCTGATCCGGTTTGCCGAAATGAACAGCAACCTTCTCAACTGCGGTTAAGATGATCAGGCAGTCTGCGTTTAACTGCTCTGCCAGCTTCTCTGCTGCAAAGTCTTTATCGATGACTGCTGCAGCCCCCTTTAAGTGATGACCCTCAGTTACGAATACCGGGATACCGCCGCCGCCGCAGGCAACAACAACGTAGTCGTTCTCAACCAGGCTGCGAATGGTGTCGATCTCAATGATGGACTGTGGCTTCGGAGAAGCAACCACACGGCGGTAGCCGCGTCCTGCATCCTCTACTACCTTGTAGCCCTGCTCTGCAACCATCTTGTCAGCCTCTTCTTTGGTCATGAATGCGCCGATCGGCTTGGTCGGATTCTTGAAAGCCGGATCATGAGCATCTACTTCTACCTGGGTCAGGATGGTGGTGCAGCCGGTGGTGATGCCTCTGTCCAGCATCTCCTCACGCAGTGCGTTCTGCAGATCGTATCCGATGTAGCCCTGGCTCATAGCCACGCATACAGACAGCGGACACGGAATGTATTTCTCCGGGTTGGAACGGGTCAGCTCGGACATTGCGTTCTGGATCATGCCGACCTGCGGTCCGTTACCGTGTGCGATTACAACTTCATTGCCTGCCTCGATCAGATCTACGATTGCGGAAGCAGTTTTCTTTACTGCAACCATCTGCTCCGGCAGGTTACTTCCCAATGCATTACCGCCAAGGGCGATTACAATTCTTTTTCCCATAACAATATCTCCTACGTCCGCTTTCCGTTACTGTTAAACTGTAATTTTTCCCCCGCGGACTATTTTCATTTTTTCTTTTTGAAGCAGTGATGGCAGTCCGTTTAAGGACTGCCACCGCTTTTGTTGAGCAGGTTGTTGTATAAAAAGGGGTATTCCCAATTTACCTGATTATTCTGACAACAGGCAGATTATGCCATATGTCTCTCGGTTGCTTTCTCAGCCAGTTTAGCCAGAGTCTCCTGCGGGCACTGCTGTTTAGCAAGCAGGATCATAGCTGCGATGATGTACGGCTTGTAGCTAGCCTCTTTGTACAGAGGAGTACGATAGCGATCGAATACGGAAGCCTCAACCTCGCCGTCCTTGCAGGATACGTCGTTGATATCAGCCGGTAAGCAGTGCAGGTACAGAGCCTTGCCATCCTTGGTGGTGGACATTAACTCTTCGGTGCAGCACCAGTCTTTGTGCTCTGCGTTCTGAGCAAGCAGCTCTTTCTCCAGAGCCTTGATGCCGTCGGTGTCGCCCTCAGCGTACAGGTTGGTTCTCTTCTCCATAGCTGCGAACGGAGCCCAGCTCTTCGGATATACGATATCAGCATCCTTGAATGCCTCTGCCATGGAATGGGTCTTGGTGAAGCTGCCGCCGGTCTTCTCAGCGTTCTTCTTAGCTACTTCCTCAACCTCCGGCATTACCTCATATCCTTCCGGATGAGCCAGAACAACGTCCATACCGAATCTGGTCATCAGGCCGATAACACCCTGCGGTACGGAAAGCGGTTTGCCGTAGCTCGGGGAGTAAGCCCAGGTCATAGCTACTTTCTTACCCTTTAAGTTCTCAACGCCGCCGAAGGTATTGATGATGTGAAGCATATCAGCCATACACTGGGTCGGATGGTCGATATCGCACTGTAAGTTAACCAGAGTAGGTTTCTGCTCCAGAACACCGTCCTTGTGTCCCTCGGTTACAGCGTCTACTACGTCGTGCATGTATTTGTTACCTTTGCCGATGTACATATCATCACGGATACCGATAACGTCTGCCATGAAGGAGATCATGTTAGCGGTCTCACGAACGGTCTCACCATGAGCGATCTGGCTCTTGCCCTCGTCAAGATCCTGAACCTCAAGACCAAGCAGGTTACAAGCAGATGCGAAAGAGAAACGGGTACGGGTAGAGTTATCACGGAACAGGGAGATGCCCAGGCCGGACTCGAATACCTTGGTGGAGATGTTGTGCTCTCTCATGTAACGCAGAGCGTCAGCTACTGTGAAAACAGCCTCAAGCTCGTCGTCGGTCTTCTCCCAGGTCAGGAAGAAATCACCCTCGTACATATCTTTGAAGTTCAGTTTGTTCAGTTTGTCAATGTAACCCTGTAATACTTTATCCATTTTTTTATTCTCCTTATAAAATAGGTAATATGTTTTTATGCGGTCAGCGCAGCTTCTGCGCTGACCTGCTTATTACTGTGTGGAACGATGATTACTTAATATCGTTGTTGGTCTTGCCTGCACGGAACTGGGAAATATCGTCAGTCTTCTTGGAACCATCGTACAGGTTTGCTGCTGCTACATACATAGCTGCGCATCTTACAAGGTCATCTTTGTAGGTGATCTCGTTCGGAGCGTGAGCCTGGCTCTCAGCACCCGGGCCAAAGCCTACGCACGGGATACCGTAACGGCCCTGGATAGCAACACCGTTGGTGGAGAAGGTCCACTTATCGATTAACGGACGGTTACGAAGCTCTTTGGTGGAATCCGGTCCCATACGATGCTCGCCGAACAGAGCTACATGTGCGTCGTACAGAGCCTGTACGTGAGCTGCGTTCTCTTTGTTGATCCAGGTCGGGAAGTAGCACTCGGTCTCGTAAACTTCGCCGGTCCATGACGGACGATCGTACATGTACATGGAAACCTGTACATCATCGCCATACTTCTGAACGCTCGGCAGCTGACGGATCTCTTCCAGACAGGAATCCCAGGTCTCGCCTGCGGTCATACGACGGTCAATGGAGATTGCGCAGCTGTCTGCTACTGCACAACGGCTCGGAGAGGTGTAGAAGATCTGAGAAACGGTGCAGGTACCTCTTCCAAGGAACTGAGCGTCCTCGTAGTGCTCCGGGTTGTATTTCGGGCTCAGCATCTTAACAAGGCCCTTGATATCGGTGTCTTCGTCACAGCCGTTGTTGTTCAGGGAACGAACATCAGCGATGATGTCAGCCATCTTGTAGATTGCGTTGGAACCACGCTCCGGTGCGGAACCATGGCAGGAAACGCCCTTAACGTCTACACGGATTTCCATACGTCCGCGATGTCCACGGTAGATACCGCCATCGGTCGGCTCGGTAGAGATTACGAACTCCGGAACAATTTTGTCTTTGTTGTAGATGTACTGCCAGCACATACCGTCGCAGTCCTCTTCCTGTACGGAACCAACGATCATGATCTTGTAGCCCTCCGGAATGAGGTTCAGATCCTTCATGATCTTTGCGCCGTAAACAGCACTTGCCATACCGCCTTCCTGGTCGGAACCGCCGCGGCCGTAGATGATCTCATCAGTCTCATAGCCCTCGTACGGATCTGCTTCCCAGTTGTTGATGTTACCGATACCAACGGTATCGATGTGAGAGTCGATAGCGATGATCTTGTCGCCTTCGCCCATCCAGCCGATGACGTTACCAAGTCCGTCAACCTCAACTTTATCGAAGTTTAACTTCTCCATCTCAGCTTTGATGCAAGCTACTACTTCTTTCTCCTCGCAGCTCTCACTCGGATGAGAGATCATTGCTCTCAGGAATGCAGTCATATCTGCACGATAGCCCTCTGCTGCCTGTTTGATTTTGTCAAAATCAAGTCCCATTTCTTTTACCCTCCTGGATTATATATGTTCTTGTTAATTTGGTTCTTTGGTGATTAAACGGTCGGATACTCGCCGCCCCATACGATCTTTTTGTACTTGTCCGGATCGGTATCGCCCTCGGTGGAGAACATCAGGACCTTACTGTCGCGGTTTAACTCTAACGCGTCGCGCAGCTCTTTGTACTCGTCGTCCTGCATGATGGTGGAGATCACACCCATACCAACTGCTCCGGACTCACCGGAAATTACCTTCGGATCGCCCTTAACCGGAGCTGCCAGCATTCTCATACCCTTTGCTGCTACCCAGTCCGGGCAGGAAACAAATGCGGATACGTGGTTTCTTAAGATATCCCAGCCAATGATGTTCGGCTCGCCGCATGCAAGGCCAGCCATGATGGTCTGAAGGTCACCGCCAACGATACGCGGCTCGCCATCTCCTGCAACAGCGCCCTTGTACAGGCATGCTGCTGCGCCAGCTTCCATAACAACGAATTTCGGCGGGTTCTCCGGATACAGGTTGGTGAAGTAACCAACCACTGCACCTGCAAGGCTTCCTACGCCTGCCTGAACGAATACGTGGGTCGGACGGTTAACGGAAACTTCGCGTAACTGCTCAGCAGCCTCGCCAGCCATGCTTCCGTAGCCCTGCATGATCCATGCCGGAATCTCCTCGTAGCCTTCCCATGCGGTATCCTGAACAACGACGCCGTGCGGGGTTGCCTCAGCCTCAGCTGCTGCCATACGTACGCAGTCATCGTAGTTGACTTCCTCGATGGTAACTTTTGCGCCCTCTTTTGCGATGTTATCGAAACGGGTCTTAGTGCTGCCCTTCGGCATATGTACAACGGCTTTCTGGCCCAGCTTGTTTGCTGCCCATGCAACGCCTCTGCCGTGGTTACCGTCAGTAGCGGTAAAGAAGGTTGCCTGACCAAACTCCTCACGGAATTTCTCGCTGGTCAGGTAATCGTATGTCATCTCGGACACATCGCGTCCCATCTCACTAGCGATGTAACGTGCCATTGCGAAAGAACCGCCCAGCACCTTGAACGCGTTGAGGCCAAAACGATAGCTCTCATCTTTTACAAACAGACCGCCAAGGCCAAGGCCCTCAGCCATACCGTCCAGCTTTGCAAGCGGGGTGATGGAATACTGCGGGAAGCTCTTGTGGAACTCGCGTGCCTGTTTGATGTTCTCAATGCTCATAACCGGCAGACACTTGTCTTCGCTTTTCGGCATCTTGTTCAATGCCCAAAGAATTTTCTCCATTTTTTCTCTCCTAACAAACTTTTTGTATTTATTCAAACTTTTTGTTTGTTTCTATGACTATCATAACACATTCTGGCTCTATGTCAAGTATGTACAAAACTTTTTTTTATTTTTTTCTCATTTTGTAAATCTGTCATAAAGCCAGAATACGTAAAAATTTATTTCTTCCTATTATTAATTCTTTTTCTTTCTATAGAAAGTATCCTCTAACGGCAGGGAGGTACGGAATTTACCGTCCAGCGCGTAGTAAGCGCCCTGGATGGCCGGTGCGGTCGGGATGGTGGCGATCTCGCCGATACCCTTTGCGCCGTAGGCCACGCCGAGGAGTTTTTCCTTCTCTACATAGATGGCGTGAATATCCGGGATCTGGGTGGAACGGAGAAGTCCCAGGGTTCCGTATTTGACCTGCGGTACGCAGTCCTTAAGCGGCCAGTCCTCGGTGAGGGCGTAACCCATGCCCATCAGCACGCCGCCCTCGATCTGTCCCTGAATGGAGATCGGGTTCACAACCTTACCGGAATCATGTGCTGCGTAAACCTCTTTCACTTTGCCCTCTTTGTCCAGAATAACAACGTGGGTTGCGTAGCCGTATGCGATATGGCTCTTCGGGAACGGTACATCCGCGCCCAGCTTGTCGGTCGGCTCGAAGTATTCGTAGAAGAAGTCGCGGCCTTCCAGCTTGCTTAAGTCTCCGCCCACTTCATCCATGGCTTCCTTTAACAGTGCGGAAGCGCCGCGGACTGCCTCGCCGGAAAGCAGGGTCTGGCGGGAACCGGATGTGGTACCGGAATCCGGCGCGTTCTCGGTATTGGCTACTGCGTTGCGGATTTTGGAGAGAGGAAGTCCGGTGGTCTCGGATACCGCCTGGCAGAATACGGTCAGACAGCCCTGTCCGATATCGGATGCCGCACAGTAGATCACGCAGACGCCGTCCTCGATGACGAGTCTTGCTCGGCCCTTATCCGGAAGTCCTACGCCGACACCGGCATTCTTCATGGAACATGCGATTCCGGCATGGTCCATATTCTGCTCGTAAACATCTTTGACTGCTTCCAGCGTCTCTTTCAGCGCGGTGGAGCAGTCCGCAATCTGGCCGTTCGGAAGTACCTTGCCCGGCTCGATGGCGTTGCGGTAGCGGATCTCCCAAGGAGTGATGCCGACCTTCTCTGCCAGTACATTGATCAGGGACTCTAACGCAAATTCACTCTGGCATACGCCGAAACCACGGAACGCGCCAGCCGGCGGGTTATTGGTATAGTAGCCATAGCCGCGGATATCGGTATTCTGGTAGCAGTACGGTCCTACGGAGTGGGTACATGCACGCTCCAGAACCGGTCCGCAAAGAGATGCATAAGCACCGGTATCGAAGTTGATCTCACAGTCCAGACCGGTGAAGATACCATTCTCATCACAGCCCAGGGTGAAGGTACCTTCCATAGCATGGCGCTTCGGATGGAAATATAAAGATTCCTGACGGGTGAATTTTGCCTTCACCGGAACTTTGTACTTCCATGCTGCCAGTGCCGCGATATGCTGCACAGACACATCCTCTTTTCCACCGAAACCGCCGCCGATGAGCTGGTTTTCCACCACAATGCGCTCCGGCTCCCAGCCGAACATGATCGCGGTCTCTTTTCTGGTATCAAACGCGCCCTGGTCGGTACTTAAAATCTTAATGCCGTCCTTATACGGGAAGGCAACGGCGCACTCCGGCTCCAGGAACGCATGCTCCGTAAACGGAGTACGGAAGGAATTGGTCACGGTATACTTGGATTCCGCCAGTGCTTTGGCTGCGTCGCCGCGGACCACGTGACGGGTCTGACAGAGGTTTCCTTTGGAATGTACCTTCGGAGCGTCCTCTCGCTTCGCGTCCGCAATGCCTCTTACCGGCTCTAACTCCTCGTAATCGATCTTCACCAGTTTCTTTGCTTTATTTAAAATATCTTCGGTCTCGGCAACCACCAGACAGATGGCGTCGCCGACACAGCGGGTGATGTCGCCTTCCGCGATCATAACATCCCAGTCCTGCTGAATGTGTCCGACCTTGTTGTTCGGAACATCCGCCGCAGTCAGAACACCCAGAACGCCCGGCAGCGCCTCTGCCTTGGAGGCATCGATCTTCAGAACGCGGGCTCTCGGATATTTGCTGCGGACTGCGGAAACGTAAACCATGTCATCCATCACGATATCATCCGGGTATTTGCCGAAGCCTAATACCTTCTTGCGGACATCCACACGGAATGCTCTCTGGCCAACGCCGTAAACATCACCCTTCTCCAGGTCCTCATTTACGGAAGCCTCGCCCCGCAGGATCTTTGCCACCAGCAGGATTCCCTCGATGATCTTCTTGTATCCGGTACAGCGGCAGATGTTTCCGCGCAGCGCGTATTTCACATCCTCCTCCGTCGGATTTAAATTATTCTGTAATAATGCCGTTCCGGCCATCACCATGCCCGGAATACAGAAACCACACTGAACAGCTCCGACTGCTCCGAACGCATACACAAACGCGTCCTTCCACTCATCGCTTAAGCCTTCTACAGTCAGAATGTTTCTGCCAACGGCTCTTTTTGTGGTCAGCACGCAGGACTTGATCGCCTTTCCGTCTACCACGATGGTACAGGTACCGCAGGCACCCTCACTGCAGCCGTCCTTTACGGAATACAGCTTCAGATCATCGCGCAGATAACGGAGCAACGGCTTGTCCTCTTCGGTGCGCTGCACCTGGCCGTTTACTGTAAACTCAAAAACTTCTCCCATGATCCTTCTCCTCATCCACCGCTGTTCCGATCCTACGGAAACAGCAATTTTACTTCATAACTGTTCAGCACCCTCACAATTACTTTATTTCTTTTTAAAAGCCGCCGCGAGCCGCGAACAACAACGCGTCCGCGGCGGCTGAAAATCTTTTTTAAAATGCAGTTGTATAAATTCCGTCTGCGTCATGAATGACACCACGCGGACATTTGGTCGCGCACATACCGCACGCTACACATTTTTCCCGGTCGATGACGGCATGGAAATCGATCACATGGATGGCATCGGACGGACAGTATTTTTCGCAGATCTTACAGCCAATGCAGCTGGATGTGCAGGCCTTGCCCGCGTCTGCTGCTTTCTGCTCGTTGGAGCACAGCGGCTGGATGGTTCCCTCCGGCGCCTCCAGGCGGATCAGATGCTTCGGGCATGCTTTTACGCAAAGTCCGCATCCGACACATTTGTCCCGGTCAACCTCAGCGACACCCTTCTCGTTGATGGAGAGGGCATGCAGCTTACAGGCTGCCACGCAGCTTCCGCCGCCCAGACAGCCATAGCTGCAGCTGTGGATTCCATCCGGATACTGTTCCAAAATCTGGTTACAGTCTTTCGGTAATGCGGCAAAGTCAATCCCCTCGTTCCGTTTTGACCCGCCGGAGCAATGAACTACCGCAATGTTTTTCTTTCTTTTCATGTGAAATCCCTAACTCCTTTTGTTACCACGCTGTTATTTTTGCGTGACTGTCCACACACCGTGCAGACAGCCGCACAATTTCACTTCTTAGTGGATCAGATATGCGTAATCCTTTAATACGGTGCGGATCACAGCCACTGCGTCTGCAGACAGATCAGTCTCACCGACAACGTCAACAGTCTCTACCTTTCCATCCAGACGAACCTTCACCTGGGTTCCGCCCAGTGACAGGAAGCCCTCGTTGGTGCTGTCGAGGAAGTCTTCTTCGCTCCAGTATAAGGTGAATTTATCTTTGTAAGGTCTGCCGCCCTTGTACGGACAGAATACTTCACAGTTGCCGCACTCGTTACACATGCCATCTACGTGGATGATCTGTGCTTTGCACTTGCCCGGTACGTGGATTGCCACGTTTGCGCGGTTCGGACAGACATCGGTACATACCTCACATACAGTCGGGCAGCCTAAGCAGCGGTCATCCGGAGTCTTCCCGGTATCTCTGCTCTGAACACCCTTCTTCGCGGTGTAGAGCTTCTCGTCTGCTGCAACGTTCTCTTCTGCGTACTTATCGTAGCTGATACCTGCGATGGCTGCTGCAGCCTTAGCGGAATCTGCGATCGCCTCAACAACGGTAGCCGGTCCTCTTCTGGAATCGCCGACTGCATATACGCCAGCCTCGGTGGTCATCATGTTGGCGTCCACAACCGGACGGCCCTTGGCATCCATCTCTACGCCAAGTTCTGCGTACAGGCTGGTGTCGATGGTCTCACCGATTGCTGCGATGATGGTGTCTGCCGGGTACTCCTCGGTTCTGCCGGTATCTACCGGAGATCTTCTGCCGGAAGCGTCCGGAGCGCCAAGCTCCATAACGGAACATTTCAGCTTGCCGTTCTCTGCGCCAACCGGAGCAAGAAGCTCTAAGAACTCTACGCCATCCTCAATAGCCAGCTGTAACTCTTCCTCATCTGCCGGCATATAACGTTTGGTTCTGCGGTAGATCAGGCGGACGTTCTCAACACCCGGGAGACGTTTTGCAGCTCTTGCAACGTCCATAGCGGTGTTACCGCCACCCAGAACAACCACATCTTTGCCGATGTTCATGGAAGCGCCGTTCTTCTTAGCCTCCATTAAGAACTCCAGAGCGTCGGTTACTTCGCCGTATGCCAGCGGAGATCTGCCCGGCTTCCATGCGCCGATGGAAACGATGACATCGGTGTAGCCCTCTGCCTTTAATGCCTTCACAGAGGTAACCTCTGCGCCAAGCTTGAACTCTGCGCCGTAAGCCTTGCACAGCTCTACATCCTTGTCGATGGAATCTGCGGAAATACGGAACTCCGGAATCACGTTGCGTACAACACCGCCCAGCTGCTCTTTGCGCTCGAATACGGTAACTGCTACGCCTGCGCGGGACAGGAAGGCAGCTGCTGCCAGACCTGCCGGGCCGCCGCCGATGATAGCAACCTTCTTGCCAGCTACGCTGCCCTCAGCCTTCAGAGCCGGAAGGATCTCGTTGTATGCCTGGCTTGCTGCTGCCAGCTTGGTCTCGCGGATATGTAAGGTCTCCTCGTAGTAGTTGCGCATGCACTTGTCACCGCAGTGGTGCGGACAGATGGTACCGGTGATGAACGGAAGCGGGTTGCGCTCTAAGATGATCTCAAGAGCTTTCTTCGCGTCGCCATCTACCATAGCCTGTAAGTAAGCCGGGATATCCTGCTCGATCGGGCAGCCGTTACGGCACGGTGCGTTGAAGCAGTCAAACAGCGGAAGCTTCTTATCTACATGGCGCTCCGGAAGCGGTTTTACCGGTTTGCGGTACATAGCCTTTGCCTCTACGCCGTCATCGATAGCTGCCAGTGCTGCTACGTTTACGCCGGAGAAGCGCTCGCTTCCGCACTCCATGAGCTCGTCTGCGATCTGGCTCATTCTCTGGTATCCGCCAGGCTTTAAGATATTGGTAGCCATGGTGATCGGCCAGATGCCTGCGTCAAACAGCTCTTTGATGTTCTCGATGGTTGCGCCGCCTGAGTAGGAGATACGCAGCTTGCCCTGAAACTCATCGGTCAGAAGGCGTGCTACATGGATACTTAACGGGAACAGCGCGCGTCCGGCCATGTACATCTCGTTGCTCGGAAGCTCGTTTCTGGTTACGTCTACCGGGAAGGTGTTGGTAATCTTAACGCCGAACTCCAGGCCCTTCTCCTGGCAGAGGTCATACAGTCTGTGCAGCATCGGAACTGCGTCAGCCCACTGAAGGTCCTCTAAGAAGTGATGATCATCGAAGGCGATGTAGTCAAATCCAAGGCCATCCAGACGTTTTCTTGCGTACTCATAGCCAAGCAGAGTCGGGTTGCACTTGATGAAGGTGTTTAAGTGCTTCTCGGTGATCAGGTAAGTAGCGATACGCTCGATCTCTGCTGGCGGGCAGCCGTGCAGTGTGGACTCGGTGATGGAGTTGGAAACGTTGGAACTGATGTTTTTGATGTACTCCTCATCTACGTTCTTGAACTCGTTTACATGCTCTAATGCCCAGTTGATGCACTCTTTGAAGACTTCGGTATCCTTTGCCTCGATCATGTCGTTGATGTACTTGTCAACCTTCGGAGACTTGATGCCTTCGAGGTCGTAACCAACGGACATGTTGAATACGAATGCGTCCGGATCGCCAAGGTTGTACTCTTTTGCGATCAGCTTACATGCTACCCATGCTTTTACATACTCAGCGAATGCCTGCGGAACGTACAGCTCGGTAGACCACTCACAGTTGTAGCACTCATCGCCTGCAATGATACACGGACGGCTGATGCATGCCGCAAGGTCAGCACCGTCCATCACCTGAACGGTCTTTAACTCGAAGAAACGGGAGCCAGCCACATAGGCTGCTACGATATTCTGTGCCAGCTGGCTGTTCGGGCCTGCTGCCGGACCAAACGGAGACTCGATCTTCTCTTCGTAGATCGGAAGTGCCTGGCCGTTCTCATGCTTTACAATCTTTTCAATGCCAAAGATGCTCTTTTTCTGCTCGTATTCGGACATAATCCAGTGCATCAGATGGCCGATTGACATTGGTCTCATAATTTCGCTCATGTTATCCTCCTGTCGGAAGCCATTTTTTAACCCTTGCTTCCCATTTATATAGTTTTTATATGGTTTTATTAGTATACTCTGTGATTTAACTTGCCCCAGAGCTTCTTACTCTGCTCCATGGTCCATGCGTTGATCTTGTCCTCATCCAGGTCAACGAACTCTCTGTCTTTGTAGAGGACCTTACCATTGATGATGGTGGTGCGGCAGTTTTTGCCCTCCATACCGAAGATCATGTGGCCGTCAATGTTCTCGTCAGAGAACGGGGTGAATGGCTTGTAATCCATGATGATGATATCGGCTGCAGCGCCCTCTTTTAAGATGCCAAGGGTCTTGCCAAAGTACTTCTCAGCGATGATGCGGTTGTTCTCGAACTGCATCTTCACATCCTCACACCAGCCTACGTTCGGCAGCATTGCGTTGTGGCGCTGGATGGTCAGGAATGCCTTCATGCTCTCTAACATGTCGTGGGTGTAAGCATCGGTACCCATACCAACGGTGATGCCCTTTGCCATCATCTGCAGGACCGGGGAGCATCCGACTGCGTTGCCCTGGTTGGACTGCGGATTGTTGACCACCATGGTGCCGGTCTCTTTGATGATATCCATCTCAGCCGGGCTGATGTGGATGCAATGGCCAAGCATAGTCTTCTCACCCAGGATACCGTTGTACAGAAGGCGGTTCACCGGACGGCAGCCGTAGTTTCTTAAGCTGTCGTAAACATCGTTCATGCCCTCAGCGACGTGGATGTGGAAACCGGTCATGCCGTTGTTTGCTTCTACCATCTTCTCGAAGGTCTTGTCGGAGATGGTGAACAGTGCGTGGCCGCCGAACATAGCTTTTACCATGCTGTCGTCAGCGTCCTTTGCCCATTTTGCGAAATCCGCATTTTCTTTGATGCTCTGCGCGGTCTTCTCTTCGCCGTCACGCTCGGAAACTTCGTAGCAGAGACAGGAACGGATGCCCGCTTCTTTGACTACGTCGCGGATTGCAAACAGGGAACCCGGGATCTCACCGAAACTTGCGTGGTGGTCGAAGATGGTGGTAACACCGTCACGGATGCAGTCCAGAACGGTTGCCCATGCGCAGGCTCTGGTTCCGTCCAGATCCAGCTGACGGTCGATGGCCCACCAGGTTCCTTCCAGAACTTCCAGGAAATTGGTCGGATTATTGCCCACGATAGAAAGGCCTCTTGCCAATCCGGAATAGATGTGGGTGTGGGCGTTGATGAGACCCGGCATGATGACACCGCCGTGCGCATCTACGAACTCAGCCTCCGGATATTTCTGCTTCATGGCATCCAGGATACCAACCTCTTTGATGTTCTCGCCATCGGTTACGACTGCGCCATTCTCCAGATATGGATTTGCGCTGTCTCTTGTGATCACTTTACCATTTCCTATAAGCAGCATTTATATACCTCCTCGTATAAATTAGTTTTTTTAATTTTTTCTTGCATTCCATACGTTCAGTTGCTATGATAAGATAGATAGCACCAAACAAATAGTTAGATGACTAACGAATTCATTGTCAGAAAGGAGCAAAACATGGATAAAAGTACCATTGATTTTTACACCCGTCTGGCCCACGGCCTTGCAGCCCAGTTTGGTTCCAATTGCGAGATCGTCATTCACGATCTGGAAAGCAATGATGTGGAACACTCCATCGTAGCCATTGAGAACGGTTATATCACCGGTCGTAAGCTTGGCGATGGTCCCTCCCACATTGTTCTGGAATCTTTACAGAACGGGGAAAAACACACCGAAGACAAACTGGCTTACTTAACTAAGACAAAAGACGGAAAAATCTTAAAATCCAGCACCATTTACATCCGCAACAGCAAAGGTAAGATTGTTGGTATCTTAAGTATCAACTATGACATTACCATTCTGCTGGCCGCGCAAACCCACATTCAGGGCCTTACCGCTACGGCAGCCGACGACTCGGAGGAGTCCGGTCCGGAGACCGTATCCATGAATGTGACCGACCTTCTCGACGAGCTTATTGACCAGGCATTCCGTCATATTGGAAAACCGGCCGCTGTCATGACGAAGGACGATAAGATTGACTTCATCCGGATTTTGAACGATGCAGGTGCTTTCCTCATCACCAAGTCCGGTCAGCGTGTCTGCCAGATCTTATGTATTTCCAAATTCACGCTCTACAGTTACTTAAATGAGATCAAAGCCGAAGATGAAGAAAAAGCAGCAAAAGCCGAACAGGATTAAAAACTGTTCGGCTTTCTTTCTGCATTAAATCATCCGACTGCCCTACTCTTCCGGCGGAAGGGTGAGGTTCAGGATGATCGCCATGATCGTTGCCACTACCACGGACGAACTTCCAAATACGGTATTGATCCACTCCGGGATTCCAGGACCCTGTAAGCATCCGGATACCTGAGTGATACCAACGCCAAGTGCTACAGACATACCGACTACGGTTGTCTTTCTTGCAGTCATGCCATCTTTGGTGAACAGGCGCACACCGGTCATTGCGATCTGCGCAAATACGGAAAGGGTTGCACCGCCGATTACACACTGCGGAATGGTGGTCAGTGCTGCGGACAGACCAGGGATCAGGCCTGCGACCAGAAGCACGGTTGCGGATACCGCGAAAATTACGCGGTTTACTACTTTGTTCATGGTTACGATACCAACGTTCTGGCTGTAGGAAGCGGTCGGCAGTGCGCCAAAGAACGCACCAACGATACTTGCAACACCCTGAACCAGGATACCGCCCTGAAGTTCATTGTCAGTCGGAACACGGTCCATGCCGCCAACGGTGGTGGAAGTTAAGTCACCGATGGTCTGTACCGCATTGACTGCGTACACGATAGCCAGGGAAGCGCAGGCCGCCGGAGCAAATTCAATCTGAAAATGCATCAGCTGCGGGAACGCAACGATGGATGTCGTATTCATGACATTTGTGAAGTCTACCATTCCAAGGAACAGAGACACCACATAACCAACGATAATACCGAAGAACAGAGAACCAAGTTTCAACACGCCTTTTGTAAAGTTGTTCAGGAACAATACCACTGCAAAGGTAAGCAGGGCAATGATCCAGTTCTTTAAACCACCGAATTCCGGATGTCCGGAACCGCCTGCCATGTAGCGGATTGCGGTCGGATACAGGGAAAGACCGATGGTAAAGATAACGGTACCGGTTACGATATCCGGGAACAGCTTACGGATCTGCTTTACGAAGATTCCAAATACGATGGCTACGATACCGCCAATAATCTGCGCGCCCATGATGGCTCCGATGCCAAAGTCAGCACCGATGGCAGTCAGTGTAGGAACGTAAGCAAAGCTCGTACCCATGATAACCGGGAGTGCCGCGCCGATCTTGTGGAACAGCGGGAACAGCTGTAAAAAGGTGGCTAACGCGGTGAAGATCAGCGCTGCCTGGATCATCATGGTTTTCTCTGCGTCTGTCAGGCCGCAGGTTCCTGCGATGATCATGGACGGTGTGATAACACCGACGATTGCTGCCAGTACATGCTGTAAGCTTAACGGAACAAGCTGGGACATCTCCGGGGCTTTTCCATAAAAGTCAAACAACACGTTACCATTTCCTGGCTCTTTTGTTTTCTCCTTCATGCTTTGTTTGAGGTCCAGACGAAACAGGACTGCTTATTTCATTCACAAGCACGGAAAAAACGTAACTGCGTTTCATATCACAGTCACAAGCAAAATCTGTAAAATCCATTTACTTTGCCTGCGGCAATGGGATTCTTGCCTTACAGTTTGCGTTTTTTACGGTCAGCACAGAAATCTGCGAAGACCCACCGAACAGGAACGAATAAACAGGTATTTAGCATTAGCAAAGATCTCAGGCCCCCACCCGAAACCATTTCGTCCGAGCCTCCCCTCCTTACTTTTTTTTATTTTTGCTAAATATAATTTTGCTGACTTAATCATAACATATTGTGAGGGAAATGCAAGTGTTTTGGATAATTTTTTCTCAAAATCCATACTGTTTTTGTGCTCATTGTATACCAAAAATATATTTAGCCCTCCGTGCATGGAACACATACTGACTTTTTGTATGATTTCTATTTTGCGTATATAGTTCCGTAAAATTAAAAAACAGGGTGGAATGACCGTTTTTTCTCCGGCCTCTCCGCCCTGTTATCTGACTTTTTTTGAGATTCATTGATTTTTACGATATTTTGTCATTTTTTTAACCAGTTCTGATCCGTAAACATTCTGACTATGCACCATAACCATTAACCAACAGCCAGGACAATTCCACCATCGCCCGCGTACACGGTGGCAACACCTGCGGTGTTGGTGATCACAATATCACGATAGTTTCCGCGCTTCTCCAGTTCTGCCTTGACCTGGAGCGCACGCTCCGGACAGTTCACGTGGGCGATAACCGCACGCTTCTCTTCCGGCTTTCCGGCGCGTTTGGTAGCCAGCTCACACATGCGGGCCAGTCCCTTGGCAATGCCTCTCGCCTGATCCAGCTTGATGATAACGCCATGATCCGCCCCCATAACCGGTTTGATGTTCAGTGCGGTTGCGAAAAATGCCTGTAGGCCGGTCAGACGGCCGTTCTTTCTGAGTGGTTCCAACGTATCAATGACGAAATAGGTCTGCTGCTCATCCCGCATTTTCAGAATACGCTCAGAGATCTCGCTGAAGGTAAGCCCCTCCTCGTACATATCGCGGATAGCCAGGGCCTCGTTTAATTCTCCGGCGGAAGCAGACTCAGAATCGATGACCAGAATGTTCTTGCTTCCCTTGCCGTGCTCTTCCTCATACAGTTCTTTTCCAAGCACCGCGCTGTTGTAAGTACCGCTCAAATGGCTGGACAGCGCGATGATGTAAACATCGTCCGCGTCGCACTCGCAGGCCTTCTTAAACGCCTCCGGGGACGGGCAGGCCGTTTTCGGACAGTTCGGGCTTTCCTTTACCATCTGCAGAAATGCCTTCTGGTCAAAGGTTTCATCATCAATTACCATATGGTCATCTACCTGAAGCGTCAGAGGAATCATCTCAAATCTGGGATCCTTCTTTAATTCCTCAGTTAAATCCAGGCAGCTGTCACCAAAAATTTTATAGCTCATATCTTTCCTCCGAATCCGTGCTGTTTTCTGCCTTCTTTTTACAGTCCACATGTTCGATGCCGTAACCATTTCTCCCGCATTCGCAGCACGCTCTCTATCTGACATAGTTTTTATTACTACTTATTATAGCATAGTTTACTGATAATGCAAGTGAGGGTTACGGTGCACGAACAGGAATTTTTCGAATCCGCCATGCCCGCTGGTAAAAAATATCATTGTTAGTTTCCTTTCCTTATGATAAAATCGGAATGTTGCTGTTGCTGTCAGCTTCCGCGCAGTAACACGCATTACCATCATAAGGAGGTTATTTTCATGGAAGTTATCAAACTGATCGGTGTCCTGATCGTCATCGTCGGCTTTATCTTAAAGCTTGATACCCTTGCCGTTGTTGTCGTGGCCGGTCTCGCTACCGGACTTGTGGCCGGCATGAGCCCGATGAAGATTCTCGACACCCTTGGCACTGCGTTTATTACCAACCGTACTGCCACCCTGTTCATCCTCACCCTGCCGGCCATCGGCCTGTGTGAGCGAAACGGCTTAAAGGACAAGGCCGTAGATTTCATTACATCCTTAAAGAATGCGACCACCGGCCGCCTGATCGCCATCTGGCAGATCATCCGCACCATCGCGTCCGCGTTCTCCTTGCGTATCGGCGGACATCCGCAGTTCATTCGCCCGCTCATCAACCCGATGGCCCAGGCTGCTGCCGAGGTTCAGTACGGCGAGCTGGATGAAAAGACTCAGGACGCGATCAAAGGTATGTGCGCCGGAAGTGAGAACTACGGAAACTTCTTCGCGCAGAACTGCTTTATGGGTGCTTCCGGCACCCTGCTGATCGTATCCACCTTAACCGAGCAGGGTTATCCGGTGGATGCCCTTCAGATTGCCGGACAGTCCGTTCCGATTGCCGTGCTCTCTGTGGTTGTCGGCGTCATCTATGCCCTGCTCTTTGACCAGATCTTAAAACGCCGGTTTGCAGACCGCAAGAAACAGGAGGGAAAGTAATATGACCTGGACCGTAAGTACCATTGTTGCAGAGATTTTCTACTGCATCATCGGCCTTTTCTTCGTTTCCAACGGCGTGAAAGCATTAAAAGACCCGGACTGCGCGAAAAAGCATACCACCGCGCTGTTCTGGTTCATCCTGGCATTCACCTTCATCGCAGGAGTTTATCTTCCACGCTGGATCACCGGTGCCTGCGTGGTCCTGATGGCAGCGCTCACCGCGTTCCGTCTGGTTGTCCCGTCTAAGAGCGATGTGCCGGAAGCAGCTGAAACCCGGAAAGCCGCAGACCGAATTGGCTACTCCGTCTTTATCCCGCCGCTCACCCTGGCCATCAGCGCCGTGCTGGTAGCAACCTTCTTAAAGGTGCTGGGCGCCAACAATGCCATCGGCATCTCCGGTGCCATTGCCCTGGTTGTGGCCCTGCTGCTGTTTAAGACCAAACCGTCCTACGCAGTCAGCGATGGAACCCGCCTGGTGGACAGCGTTGGCGTGACCGGCATCCTGCCGCAGGTCCTGGCCGCACTCGGCTCCCTGTTTACTGCTGCCGGTGTCGGTGACGTGATTGCCCACGGTGTCAGCGCTGTGATCCCGACCGGCAACCTGTTCGCGGCTACCGCTGTGTACTGTATCGCCATGGCCCTGTTCACCATGATCATGGGCAACGGCTTCGCAGCCTTCTCCGTCATCACCGTCGGCATCGGTATTCCGTTCCTGATCTCTCAGGGCGCAAATCCGGTCGTTGTGGGCGCGCTGGGTCTGACCGCCGGTTACTGCGGTACCCTGATGACCCCGATGGCCGCAAACTTCAACATTGTACCGGTGGCCCTGCTGGAGACAAAGAGCAAATACGCAGTCATCAAGTCCCAGCTTCCGGTGGCGCTCACCATGCTGGTGATCCACATCCTGCTCATGTACTTCCTGGCTTTCTAAGCCCGGAAGCCTGTGTACGGCTGTTTCTGAAACCCATTCACAATTTCACACGAAAGCGAGGTTTTTATCATGAAACTTCTTTTAACCGCATTTGACCCCTTCGGCGGAGACAAAGTCAACCCGGCCCTGGAGGCTGTCAAGCTGGTATCCGAAAAAGTAGAAAACGTAGAAGTCGTAAAGGTTGAGGTTCCTACCGTCTTCCGCAAATCCATCGCTACCGTAGCTGCTGCCATCGCAAAAGAAAAGCCGGACGCAGTCCTTTGCATCGGCCAGGCAGGCGGACGCTACGACATCACCCCGGAGCGCGTAGCCATCAACTTAGATGATGCCCGCATCGAAGATAATGAAGGCAACCAGCCGATTGATGTGCCGATCTATGAAGACGGCGCTCCGGCGTATTTCTCTAATCTGCCGATCAAGGCTATGGTACAGCACATCCGCGAGGCCGGCCTCCCGTCCAGCGTTTCCAACACCGCAGGCACCTTCGTCTGCAACCACTTAATGTACGGCGTGCTCTACACGCTGGCAAAGGAGTACCCGGGTGTGCGCGGTGGCTTCATGCACGTTCCGTTCATCCCGGAGCAGGTAGTCGGAAGACCGGCACCGGCACCGTCCATGAATTTACAGGATATTGCCCGCGGCATCGAGGCAGCCATTGCTGCAATTTGGGAATACGAGGAAGATATCCGCACCGCAGAGGGACAGACCCACTAAATAGTAATATTATAAAGTAACGAAAATGCCAGGCGGCGCCAATTCGGCGCCCCTGGCATTTTCTGTACAGTTACTAAATTTTTTATATTTAAAAGCAAAGTTTCTGTATGATCGGACTTACGCGCTTTTTCATGACCGGAAGAATTTTTCCTACCAGAATTGCGCTTAAGATGGTGCCCTCACGGATGCCGAACAGTCCATGCATGAACAGGAAGGACAATACCACACCAATTGCCACGGAAGAACAGTCCACAATGATCTTAATCTTGTGGAACTCGATGTTCGGGAAGCAATCGCTGATGGCAAGGGTCATACCCTCCATTGGCATGTTGACCAGCTTCACATCCATGTAAATGGCTACACCAAGAGCAACCAGGACAATGCTGATGGCCATCATGAGCAGCTGACCAAAGTAGGTCGGAATCACAAAACCATGCATCACGCCCTTTGCGAAATCTGCGAAGTAACCGAAAATGGTGGAAAATACCAGCTGGGTCAGATTGATCCACTTATATTCCTTACGCTTAATGATGATCTGCACAACCATGTAAGTTACGAACACGCCGACAATACAGCGGCCAAGATCCTGATGTATAATCAGGGAAATCACGTACGGCAATGAATTGACCGGCGAAACACCCAGATTGGAATTCACCGAAAAAGCCACGCCAAACGCCAGGAACAGCAATCCGACGCAATACAACAAGATTCTCATTAACATCTTCATTTTGTATTTTCTCCCTTTATCTAATAGTTGATAATATTATAACGTACCGGAAATATTATGTAAATATAGATATGTCAAAAGCGATATAGGGAATTTTAACAAAGTTTTAATGAGATTTTTCAGCATCTTTTTCGTTATATTTCTGACACTTTTCTGCTTATCCTATTTTTCTTTTCATTCCATTTATTTTTTATATTTTTCGATTACGCACTGATGCTCTTTCGTTTTTATTTTTGTAAAATTAACACGATAAGTCCTTTTTTTGCTTTTCATATTGTATTTTTATGTTAAAATTTACATATCAATCTTTACAGATCATACTTTGAAAGCCATCTGCTTTCCAGGAAAGCAGCAGTTTTATCATATTAGAGAGGAGCATTCATATGCGAACATTAAAATACGCCATTCTTGGCCTGATCAACCGGGAACCCATGACCGGTTATGATATCACCCGGGAATTTAACAGCAACAATCTGGCTAACTTCTGGTATGCCAAACACAGCCAGGTTTATCCGGAGCTCGGACGTCTTATGGAGGAAAAACTGGTTACCTGCGAGGTCGTGATTCAGGGAGAAAAGCTGGAGAAAAAACTGTATTCCATCACCCCGGAGGGAAAGGCGCAGCTTCTGGAATGGCTCATGAAAAACGAACCACTGGAAGCCACCCCAAAAGATGTATTCCGCCTGCGCATGTACTTCTCTGATTTCATGACGCCGGAAGAGCTGAAAAACCAGCTTAGCCTGCAGCTCGAAAAACACATCCTGAAGAAGAAATATCTCACCGATATCATGCACGAAAATCATCATGATCAGGCTCCTGCCATCACCACCCCGGAATTTGGAGATTTCATGGTACTCGAGGGCGCCATCATGCGCGAGGAATCCTACATTGCCTGGATCCAGAACTGCCTCGCACGCTGTCCGGAAGAAGAAAAATAAAGAAAACCCAGCCACAGATACCGCGAACAAAAAAGTCTCTTATGTGCGGATGACTCATCATCATCTTCACATAAGAGACTTTTCATTTTTATTATGTCACTATAATTGCTATACTACGCGATGTTCTGTCTGTTTTCCTCACAGATTTCCTTCGCGGAACGCTCGTCGTGAGAAAGACCGTCTGCGTACTTGCGGATAATATCAGCCGCATAGCGGATCAGTTCCGGATTCTCATCTTCCTCGATTGGAAGATTGCCGTTTGCCTGCTCTAAGAGTTTCTGCAGCGCATTCGCGATCCACAGTAATTTTGGAAGACAGACCGGATGCTCGAACTCATGGCATACCTGCATGCTGTTGTCCTGTTCTTCCTTGTTGCCAATCATAACGGTATGATACTCACCGTCTTCACTTACCCAGATTTCATCCTGAGCACCTGTCTTTAAAAGACTGCCCAGACAAATTTCCTGCTCGTCCTGGCCGGTGAGAAATTTTTCTTCGGATTCTAAAATCAGTTCTGCTAATTTCTTTATGCCTTTGTACATCTGTCCTACCTCTGTTTTACTCGAATTGTAGATTGCGCCGAGAGTGCGCTTCTTTCTATTATAAGGATATAGGAATATTTGACAAGTAGGATTTCTGTTCTTTTTTCAGGACATAAACATTTTTTTGACGACTGACTTTTATTTTGGTTCCTAGAACTTTCCGCCACCGCCCCCATGTGTCTTGCCGGAGGATGAGGTGTGGGTGCTGCTGCCGCCGGAGCCGGAGCTCTTTTGCTGTGGCTTTTCGGTTCTGGTGACCTTGCGGTAGAGGAAGAAGTCGCTGCTGTTCGTTACCTTCATACTGCCCGGACGAACGTAATTGCGTGCTTCCTGCTGCATTCCAACGCTCTTCAGCTCGCTCTTATTGACGCCGACTACTATAAGCGCGCCGCCAAGACCCACTACGAAGGAAATTCCAAACCAGATCGGAGACAGCGGTTCCTTCGGCATATGGTCTACATCGTAAGGTTCTCCGCTGTTTGCCTGGGTAATGAAATTGTCACACTGATCCGCATAGGTTTCGAATGCGTCCAGATAATTTCCATCTGCCAGATCCGGTTTTATCTGTTCCCCGATGTACTGGATGCCTGCATCCGTAAATGCGGTAATTCCATATCCGGATGTGGAAATGTACCAGTCATGGTCTTCCAGGCTTACCAGCAGCAATACACCGTCACGGTCCGCTCCATAGCCAAAATCACACATATCGTAAAGATCATCCGCATAATCCTGTACGCTGCTGCCGCCCAGGCTGTTTACCAGTGCCGCCGTCACATCAAAGTCCTGATTATGGCTGATTTCATCCAGTTTTTCGTTCAGTTCTTCTGCCTCATCTCCGGAAAGGATTCCATCCGGATCCTGAAACCGGCTGTACTCCTCGGAAAATCCTTCCGCATCCGCAAAGGCCGTGGCACAGCCCAGAAGGGAAAGGAGACCTGCCGCAAGCATAACGGCTGCATATGTTTTTCTCTTTTTCATCTTCCGTTCCCTCCCTTAAATTCCAAACATCCATAAGATCAGACGCAGGATGTAGACTACAATCGTAATGATGATCGTAAGCTTGATGGTCATCTTCCGTGCCGCGTTCTTGTCGGCCGGGAGGTCTCCGACGAATTTGCCGGTCTGTCCATTCATGGCAAACAGGTAATGTTTTCCTTCCCAGGTGGTATTCAGGATCCACACCGGAAGCAGCGCATACTGGGCGCTTCCATCGCGAAGCTGGATGCTGCTGTTCTCTGTCATTACAGTAGCATAGCCCTTAACGGTCTCCTCAAAGGCACGCTCGACGGATTTTTTCACGCGCTCGTTGGCCCGCGGCGCGCTCTTTTCCGAATCCACATCATAGCGGTCTGCCAGATATCCGGCCAGATAAGCTGCCTGGAACGGAACCGCCTCTTTTAAATCGTAGGGCTCAATAGATTCCATCAGATCATCCGGGATCTTGGAATCGCCGTCTACCGGCACTTTCTCAAATCCAATGGTGCCGCCCCGATTGATCAGATAAAAGCTGGTCTCTGTATAATCATATCTGCTGTCGCTCCAGAAACGGGTTCTGGTTCCGCGGTAGCGGATGTTCGCGTCTGCCTCGGTGTTGAACAGCCAGAACGGAACGTAGATACCGCGGATCTCATCAATGTGGTTCTGATCCTTGAAAATTTTCGGAAGGAGTTTCTTTCCCTCCAGATGCTTCATCAGTCCGGCCTTGGCTGCCTTTTTATCCAGCTTAAACGGAATCAGGATATCCGGGCGCAGATCACCGGAAAGCTTTCCGGTCATGACGATCGGGTTGCCGCAGAAGGGGCAGGTGGATGCCGCCGTGTTGTCGTCTGCCACGATCTCGCCGCCGCAGGATTCGCAGTGGTAAGTATTCAGATTCTGTTCCTCACCGTCTTTCCAGGCGCTTCCTTCGGCCTTCTCCCACTTCATGTCATCCTTTTTTTCCTGCTTCAGAGTTTCATCGTACTGTTGCAGCGCTTCCATCTCAAATTCCGTATCACAGAACGGACATTTCAGTTTCTGGGCCTTGCTGTCAAAGCGGATGCCGCCGCCACAGCAGGGACATTTGTATTCCTGTAATTCTCCCATGTAGTTTCTCCGATCTTTTCTCATTGGCAAAACAAACCACCGGTGCCTTGCTGCACAGCCCCGGCGGTTTCCCAGTCTTATGTACCTCTGTTATCTTACAATATCGCCCTCATCAAACGGATCTCCGCATTCCGGGCAGAATTTCGGCGGATGTGCCGGATTTTCCGGCTCCCAGCCGCACTTGTCGCACTTATAAAGCAGTGCGCCAGCCGGTTTCTTTGCGCCGCAGTTGCTGCAGAATTTGCCCTTGTTCACAGTTCCGCAGGAGCAGGTCCAGCCGTCTGCTTCTGCCGGTCTCGGTGCTCCGCACTCCGGGCAGAATTTTCCGGTTGCTGCCGTGCCGCACTTCGCGCAAGTCCAGCTGCCTGCCGGCTGCATCTTCGGCTCCGGCTTCTTTGCGCCGCATTCCGGACAGAATTTGCCAGTTGCGGTTGCTCCACAGGAGCAGATCCAGCTTCCTGCTGCAGCCTGTACAGGCTGTCCAGCCACGCCGGAACCGGCAGACTGCATAGCCTGCGCCTGCTGCTGTCCCATGGCAAACAGGTTCTGGGCGTTCATGCCGCCGCCTGCATTCATGGCCATACCCATTCCCATAAATCCGGTCATGGCGCCGCCGCTGTTGGATGCTGCTGCCTTCATGGCATCGATCTGGCCTCCCACCAGGCGTGCTGCCGCCGTGTTCGGATTGGTGGTCATGGCATTCTCTTCCCACTCGGTCAGCTTCTTTCTCTGGTCATCCGGAATGCTTAAGGAATTGATGTTGACAGAGAAGACCTCGATACCACGTTTCTGCCGCCAGGAACCGGACAGGACCTCATTTAAGGCATCGGAAATCTCCATGGTGTGGGCCGGAATCTCATAATACTGGATCTTCTGGGCAGAAAGCTTTGCCAGCGCCGGCTGCAGGGCGTTCATCATCTCGCCCTTTAAGCGGGCCGCGATCTCATCGCTCTCATAGGTATCCACGACGTTTCCGCATACATTGGTATAGAAAAGAAGCGGATCACAGATCTTGTAGGTGAACAGGCCGTTGCAGCGGATATCCACGGAAAGCTTGTAGCCAAGGGACTCATCCACTACCACGCGGAACGGGATCGGTGTTGCGGTTCCAAACAGAATCTCCCCCAGCTCCTTGGTGTTGATGTAGTAAACCCGCTGGTCCTTTGCCGTATCACCGCCGTAGGTAAAACGCTTGCCGACGATTTTAAATGTCTCCTTGATGCTGTCTCCCAGATTGCCGGTAAAAATGCTCGGCTCCGTGGAGCTGTCATAGGTAAATTCACCCGGCTCCGCGCAAACCTCCACAACTTTTCCCTGCTCCACGATCAGCATACACTGGCCGTCTGCCACTGCAATGCCGCTGCCGTTGGAAATGATGTTGTCATTGCCCTTTGTATTGACGGAACGGGAAGAGGTACGCTTCTGACCTCTCTTTACCAGTATGTCTTTGTCCATGGCGTCACAGTAGAAAAATTCCTTCCACTGGTCTGCCAGGGTGCCGCCAAGTGCCCCTGCTGCTGCTCTGATCAGTCCCATATGTAATCTCCTTTCAACTACCGTTCCCAGAAACGGAACACGTTTTTCTATGTTCCTACTATACCATATTTTGACAATAAAGGAATAGCTAATAAGGTCCGAAAGCGCCCGCCCCGCCACTATTCTTTTCCTGGCGGAGCCAATACAGCAGGAAATGAAAGAGACCGACTTCCGGTATTTTCCGCATATCTGGTTGTTTGCATCTCGATCACACGTGTCCGAATGCAGCGGATTTTCATCCGATGCAGGCGAACGCGTGTTGTGAAAGCAAGCAAACAACGATATGTGAAAATAAAGGAAGTCGGTCTCTTTCATTTCCGGACCTTTATTCGTTCCGTTCCCTAATTTTTATTTGGCTTCAGCCAGCATCATCATAATCTCATTGGTGCGTGCCACGAATCCGGTCATGCGCTCCGGGCTTAAGCTGCCGTGAGCCAACAGAGCCAGATCATAGAGCTGCTCGCAGATCTTATTGGTATTCTCGCCCTCGCCGTGATTCAGCACATACTGAACCAGCTTGTTGTTGGCATTTAATACCAGGGTCTCGCCTGCGCCGCCGAACATGGACGGATCCATGCCGTACATGTTGTACATCTTCATCATATCCTGCATACGGCGGGTTTCCTCAGAAACGGTCAGCATGGAGGAAATGCTCTCGTCTTTCAGCTTCTCAACCTTGATTTCCAGCTTGTCGTTGCCAAGGGCCTTCTTGAAGGTCTCGGTCAGAGTCTCGGAGGTCTTCTTGAATTCCTCATCGTCCTCCCTGACCTCTTCCTTGAAGGTGCTGTTTAAGTCTGCATCGATGCGCAGGAACTTCAGTCCCTCGTTCTTCTGCTCCAGGTGGCCAATGAACGGGCTGTCAATGCTGTGCGGCAGAATGACTGCATCCAGGCCCTCCTTCTTGAACATGTTGATATACTGGCTCTGCTCTTTCTCATCGGTAACGTAGAAGACGGTGTTCTCGTGCTTCTCCTTATTCTCCTCCAGGCAGTCCTTTAAGGTCAGGTACTTGCCGTCCAGGTTCTTAAAGAGGATGTAGTCGTTCATCTTCTCTGCGAATTTCTCGTCCTTGATGCAGCCGAATTTGATGAACGGAGCGATGTCATCCCAGTATTTCTCGTAGTTTTCGCGGTCGGTCTTGCACATGCCGCTTAACTTGTCGGCTACCTTCTTGGTGATGTAGTCAGAAATCTTCTTCACAAATCCATCGTTCTGCAGGGCGCTTCTGGAAACGTTCAGCGGCAGATCCGGGCAGTCGATGGCGCCCTTTAACAGCATCAGGAATTCCGGAATGACCTCTTTGATGTTATCGGCAATGAAGACCTGATTGTTGTACAGCTTGATGGTTCCCTCAATGGAATCGTACTCGGTGTTGATCTTCGGGAAGTACAGGATACCCTTTAAGTTGAACGGATAATCCATGTTTAAGTGGATCCAGAACAGCGGCTCCTTGTAGTCGTGGAAGACCTTGCGGTAGAAATCGCGGTACTCCTCGTCGGTGCACTCGTTCGGATGCTTGCTCCACAGCGGAGTGGTATCGTTTAAGGCCACCGGGCGTTTCAGGATTTTGTATTTTTCCTTAGCCGGTTCGGTCTCTACGGTCTCTTTCTCACCCTTCTCGTTTTCCTTCTCCTCGGTCTTGGCCGGCTCTACGATGGTTTCGATGATGGTGTCCTTGTCGGTGAGTTCGTCCTTCTCGATGGTCTCATACTGCGGCTCTGCCTTCTCATTATTTAAGTAGATCGGCACCGGCATGAAAGAACAGTATTTCTCCAGAACCTCTCTTGCGCGGTACTCGTTGGAGAACTCATAGCTGTCCTCGTTTAAGTACAGGGTGATGGTGGTACCCTGCTCGGCCTTCTCGCCGTCCTTCATCTCGAAGGTCAGGCCGCCCTCAGACTCCCAGTGAACCGGCTTGCTGCCCTCTTTGTAGGAAAGGGTGTCGATGGTTACCTTGTCTGCTACCATGAATGCGGAGTAGAAACCTAAGCCGAAATGACCGATGATCTGGTCTTCATTCGCCTTGTCTTTGTATTTCTCCAGGAAATCCTGAGCGCCGGAGAACGCAATCTGGTTGATGTACTCCTCCACCTCAGCCTCGGTCATGCCCAGGCCGTTATCGGTGATGGCAATGGTCTTGTCGTCCGGGTTTACGGTAACCTGTACCTTGTACTCCATGTCTTCCGGCTTGGTGTACTCGCCCATCAGCTCCAGCTTCTTTAACTTGGTGATGGCATCGCTGCCGTTGGAAACCAGCTCACGGTAGAAGATGTCGTGGTCAGAATACAGCCACTTTTTGATGATTGGGAATATATTTTCACTGTTTATGGATAAATTACCTGTTCTGCTCATAATGCATTGCTCCTTTTCGATTCAGAATGGAAAGCCGGCACATTCGCCGCTTTCAAATACCATAACGGTATTTTAATACCATGAAATCGAAAAGTCAATAAAAAATTAGCACTCAATTGGATTGAGTGCTAATAATTTATAATTTTTTAATTTTTCTTCTTTGCCATGGCAAGAATGGACTGCAGCACAATGAAGAAGCAAAGAAGTGCCGCAATGGTGATACGGGTCCACCAGGAAGATAAGGTTCCCTGGAAGGTGATGAATGCTTCGATGGTTGCCTTGATCAAAACACCAAACAGGGTTCCGATCACATTGCCGACACCACCGGTCAGCAGCGTACCGCCAATGACGGAAGACGCGATCGCATCCATCTCAAAGCCCTTCGCCTGCTCTACGAAGCCGCCCAGTGTATTTAAGCAGAACAGGATTCCGCCAACTCCGCATAAAAAGCCATCCAGCACATAGGCTTTCAGTTTTACGCGGCGGACATTTAAGCCCATCATCAGGGCTGACTGCTCATTACCGCCGACTGCGTAGATGCTGCGTCCGAATTTGGTGTAGCGCAGCATAATGAACGCCAGGATCAGGATAACCAGCGCGATCACCACCGTTGGATAAATGTACGGATAGATCATGACGCCTTTCCGGTTTACATAGCCGCCAAACGGAAGATAGATCTTTGCTTTTGCCCATGCCATAAAGGTCTCATTGGTAATGCTGATCATATCCTTGGAGATGATTGCGGTCATGCCTCGTGCAAAGAACATACCGGCCAGAGTTACAATGAATGGCTGAATGTCCATGTAGGCTACAAGGAAGCCCTGCACCAGTCCGAATACGATTCCGCTTACCAGCACGATCAGAACTGCGGGAACCGCGCCGATCTGCGCCCGCTCCATCATCCAGGCCAGCATCATGCAGGCCATAGCCACAAAGGAGCCAACACTGATATCAATGCCGCCGGTGATCATAACGATGGTCATGCCGACACCGATTACGATCAGGCCTGCGTTGGAAATAAACAGATTTAAAAAGTTCTGTGTCTTTGCGAAGCCCTGCTCCTTAAATACGACACAGCCGATGGCATACATAACAAAGAATAATACAATGGTGATCAGCAAAAGGAAGCTGGTCTGGTTCAGCTGTTTTTTCTGTTTCATTATGCAGCCTCCTTTCCCGCGTTCATCTGCGCTGCTTTTTTCTGGGCGATGGACTTACGCCATTTCGCAAAGCCAGGTGACTGAAGGGCTACGATGATAACAACCACGATAGCCTTGTACACCGGCACCTGGTCCGAAGATACATGCATTGCGTAAAGGGTTGTGGTCAGGGCCTGAATCGTATAAGCTCCGATGACAGAACCCGCCAGCGAGAATTTACCGCCTCCAAGAGAGTTGCCGCCAATTGCGACTGCCAGAATCGCATCCAGTTCCATGTTCAGTCCGATGTTGTTCGCATCCGCAGAATAGATACGGCTGGAAGCGATCAGGCCTGCCATACCAGAGCAGATTCCGCAAAACGCATACGCGAGGAACACGATCATAGTGGATTTGATTCCCACAAGCCGGGATGCTTTGGAGTTAATACCGACCGACTGGATATAAAGTCCCAGCGCCGTCTTTTTTAAGAGCAGCGCCGTCAGGAGCACCATGAGCATCGCCACAATAAACGGTGTTGGTACCGGCACATGCGGAAGGAAGCTTCCCAGAATCTTGTAGCTCTCCACACGTACATATGTAATCTGTCCATCGGTGATCAGCTGCGCGATTCCGCGGCCGGCCGTGAACATGATCAGGGTTGCTACCATTGGCTGGATTTTTAATTTCGCCACCAGAAATCCGTTAAAGGATCCGATCAGCACACCGATCACCAGTGCCGCAAGAAAACCAAGGATCAGGGGACTTGCGTACTCTGTAGCCGCGCGCTCACCGCCGGTCAGAATGTTACAGCAGACCGCCGCGCTCACAGCCATGATCGCGCCGACGGAAATATCGGTACCTGCGGATGCCGATACAACCAGAGTCATGCCGATGGCCAGGATTACCAGCTCCGACGCACGGTTGATGATATCAATGATATATCCGTACAGAACACCATCCCGGATGGAAATGGAAAAGAAGTCCGGTGTTGTCATAATGTTGACAAGAAGAACCAGTACCAGACAGAAGACCGGCAGAAATAATCTCTGCGATGTCAATTTTTTGATATTAAAATCTTTCATACTTACTGCCCCCCTGCGATCGTTGTCATGATGGAAGCCTGGTTCATCTCTGCGCCGCTCAGTTCGCCGACCTTCGCGCCATCGCGAAGAACAACCATGCGGTCACAGGTACGAAGCATTTCCTCCACTTCAGAAGAAATAAAGACGACTGCCATTCCTTTTTCTGCCAGTTCTACTACCAGTTTCTGAATCTCGGTCTTGGTTCCGACATCGATACCTCTGGTCGGCTCATCCAGCACCAGAAAATCCGGATTCGTCAGAAGCCATCTGCCGATGATGACCTTCTGCTGGTTACCACCGGATAAGGATTTGATCGGAGTTTCGCGGCTGGCGGTCTTGATCTGGAGCATATCGATGTATTTGTCGGTAAACTCTTCCTGCTGCTTTCTGCTCAACAGATGGAACATTCCCTGCTTTGCCTGCAGCGCAATGATCATATTTTCCCTTACGGAAAGATCCGCAATGATTCCTTCATTTTTACGATCCTCCGGAAGGTACGCCATACCACGGTTCATGGAATCGATCGGGTGTCTGGAAAGAAGCTTTTCGCCCTTCACCTCCAGCTCTCCGGTATCCGGTTTTTCTGCTCCGTAAATAACACGAACCGTCTCAGAACGTCCGGATCCAAGAAGACCGGTCAGGCCAATGACTTCTCCTTTGCGGATGACCAGATCAAACGGCTTGATGTAACCCTGTTTCCCAAGGCCTGCTGCCTTGATCACAATGTCTTCCCCATCAAAGCTGCGCTCGCCATCTCCGCTGTGCTTGATCGCAGCCAGGTCATCGAAATCCTTACCCATCATCTTCGCTACCAGCTGGAAACGCGGCAGCTCCGCGGTCGTAAACTGTCCAACCAGCTGACCGTTTCGAAGAACCGTGATCTTGTCGCAGACTGCATACACCTGCTCCAGGAAATGGGTTACGAAAATGATTCCGACGCCTTCATCCCGCAGCTTGCGCATCAGGGTGAACAGCTTTTCTACTTCATTGTCGTCCAGGGAGGAAGTCGGCTCATCGAGGATCAGGACCTTTGCGGACATATCCACTGCGCGCGCGATGGCGATCATCTGCTGGATCGCAATGGAATAATGATCGATCGTCTGGGTTGCTTCTGCGTTTATATCAAGGCTTTTTAAAAGCTCACTTGCTCTCTTATTCATGGTCTTCCAGTCGATCAGGCCGCCCTTTCTTGGCTCTCTGCCAATGAACAGGTTCTCTGCGACAGAAAGATTCGGACAGAGGTTAACCTCCTGATATACCGTACTGATTCCCCGCTGCTGTGCCTCCTGCGGACTGCGGTTGATGATTGCGTGATCGATTCCGTCGATCATGATCTGCCCGGTTTCAAATTCCTCTACTCCGGTAAGGACTTTGATCAGGGTAGATTTTCCGGCGCCATTCTCTCCCATCAGGGCATGGATCTCGCCCTTTTTCAGTGTAAAATCTACATTCTGCAGAGCTTTTACTCCAGGGAATGTTTTGTAAATTCCTCTCATTTCAAGAACTGAACCTTGCTCCATAAAAGCTTTGCCTCCTATCAGCTAATCTCAAACTTGCCTTATACAAAATGTTTCCTGTAAAACAAAAAGCGCGGAACCGGAAGCCTTAGCCTCCGGCTCCGCACTCTGTATCCTGCATGACGGAACTCATGTTTTATGATCCATTCCGTTCCTGTCACGGATGGTCATTCTGAATTAGTATGCTCTGTCTTTCAGAATATTTTCAAGATCCATGGAGGTATCAAAGTATGCTTCGTCTACGTACTGGATCTTATCAACCTGCTCGCCCTTTTCCAGTTTCTGGATGATCTCTGCTACACGCGGTCCATGAAGCGGGTTGCACTCGAAGGTTGCGTTCAGATCGCCTTTGATCATGGATTCGAAAGCTGCCTTTACAGAGTCAAAGCTTACTACGATGATGTCGCCGTCCGGGCCACAGGTCTTGCCTGCTGCGTGGATTGCGTCGATTGCGCCGAATGCCTCGTTATCGTTCTCACAGATAACAACGTCGATATCCGGGTAGCTCTTTAAGAAGGACTCCATAACTTCCTGGCCCTTTGCCTGGGTGAACTCACCAGACTGTCTGTCCAGCATCTTCCAATTGGAGTGCTCTTTTAACTTGTTATCCATACCTTCGGTACGGCCAACCTGTGCGGATGCACCGATGGTACCCTGAATGGTTACCATGTTGATTTCCTCGTCGCCGCGGCCCTGGTCTTCCAGATATTTAGCCAGCCAGTCGCCACAGGTCTCGCCCTCTTTTACAAAGTTTCCGCCTACCCATGCCTCATACAGAGAATCGTCGGAAAGCTGCATCTGACGGTCAGAGAGGATAACCGGGATTCCGGCTTCTTTTGCCTCTTCCAGAACGGTCTCCCATCCGGTCTCTACTACAGGTGCTACTACAATGTAGTCAACTTCCTGCTGAATGAAGGAACGGATTGCCTTGATCTGGTTCTCCTGTTTCTGCTGTGCATCATCAAAGATGAGCTTGTAACCGTTTTCTTCGGTAAAGGTGGACTTGAAGGACTCGGTGTTTGCGGTTCTCCAGTCAGACTCTGCACCAACCTGCGCGTAACCTACTGTGATCAGATCGCCATCGGCTTTTCCGGATCCGGCATCGGCTTCTTTACTCTCTTCTGCTTTTGCCTCGGTCTCTGCAACCTCAGTCTTTGCTGCTTCTGTCGGAGCTGCTGTTGTCTCTTTTGCTCCGCCTCCACAAGCGGTAAGAGAACCTACCATAGCTGCTGTCATGGCGATTGCCATCAGTTTCTTTTTCATAAATACCTTCCTCCTTTTAAATATGATTTCGAACTCACATCGTACTTTTATTATAAGAAAAAGCCCTGTTTTTTGAAACAGAGCTTTTTTTGAAAAAAATGGATTATTTTACTGTTTTTGCTGATTTTCTCGACGTTTTTTTCTCTTTTTCTCGAAATTGGTGTGTTTTCTTTCAATGGACGTGTGTTTTCTTTTAATTTTACACCGTCTGCTTCCCTGCCGGCTGTCCATGTCCGATATAAATTTTCACACAGGTACCGACCTGTTCTTCCGATTCAATCGTAATTGACGCCTCCGTTCCATAATACATCCGGATGCGCTGGGCCACATTGGACATACCAAAACCGCCTTTGTCACTGACTTCCGCGGTAACATTTCTGCCGCTCACCTTGTCCCTGAGGCTGCTTAAAGTGGCCTGATCCATTCCATGACCGTCATCTTCCACTTCAAACACCAGCCCGCTTTTGTCCTCATAGCCGCGGATCACAATGGTGCCTCCGCCCCGCTTATTTTTAATGCCATGGTAGAGCGCGTTTTCAACGATTGGCTGAAGCAGCATTTTCAGGACCCGTTTGTGCAGGATCTGCTCCTCAATGACGATCCGGTAATCCAGAATATCCTCGTAGCGGATTTTCTGGATCTTTAAATAGCTTTCAATGTGGCGTTTTTCCTCTTCAATGGGAATAAAATCAGAGCCGCCGGAAAGAACCGTCCGGAAAAAATCGCTGAGATCGGAAGTCATTTCCACCACCTTCCGGTTATCTCCGTCCTCCGCCATCCAGACGATGGAATCCAGGGTATTATATAAAAAGTGGGGATTGATCTGTGCCTGCAAAAGCTTCATTTCCGCAATGTGAAGGTTCTTCTGCTCTTTCCGGATCCGCTCGATCAGCCCTGCGATTTCCTCACTCATCTGGTTAAAGGTACGCGCAAGCACGTTGATCTCTTCTAAACTCCCCGTCTCGGCCCTGGCATTCCAGTCTCCGTTTCCCAGACGCTCCGCCGTCATTTTCAGGCTGCTGATCGGCCTGGTCACCGAATTGGTCAGCATCGCGGAAAACATGATTCCGGTCGTCAGAATGACGGTCAGGAGGACCATAAAGGCATAAACGCTCTGCCTGGTATGAATTTCCAGATCCCGCTGCAGATTCTCCATGTTGCGGGTTTCGTAATAAATGTATTTGTTGATATAGTCCTGGATCATGGAGCACAGGCCCTGGACATCGTTTTCCCATATGGAAGCGCTCTCGTCATACCGCCCTGCCTTATTGGAATTCTCAACCATCTTCTCCACGGCTTTTTCCAGGGAATCGAGGCAGGATAAGATTCCTTTGATGCTGATATCTCCATCGCTTCCTGAAGTTCTTGCAATCCGTTTTTCCATGTCGTACCGGGCCTCCTCGATCATGTGGAACGGATTTTTTACTACCGTGGCATACTGGCTCTCCCCCTCCAGAATATCTCCGCTTTCGAACTCCTTTGTATTGATCAGGCCGATCATAACCCGGTACATGGAGTATTCCATATCCGCCTTGAAATTCATATTGTAGGTATTGATGACCTTCAGATTGGCCATGATCCGGTTATAGGAACTGGAGTAATTATAGATCATGGCAACAATGCCAAGAACCATCACGGTAAGGGGAATCACCGTAAGCATGATCAGAAGACGCATCCGGTCTTTTAAAGATACCCTGCTGGCTACCCGTTTCGCAATGTTCATACCGTTCTTCTTTCTGGCTCCTGCCCGCCATTTTTATAGTCCTTCGGGGATATTCCCGTCACCTTCTTAAACGTGGCGCTGAAATAATGCGGATCATTGTACCCGACCCGTTCCCCGATCTCCGAGGTCCGAAGCGTCGTGCAGCGAAGAAGTTCACATGCTTTATCAATTCTCAGCTTTGTCAGGTACTCCACAAAGGACTGCCCGGTCTCCTGTTTAAAGATGGAAGAAAAGTAGCTGCTGCTGACGCCGACCTGCGCCGCTACCGTATTTAAGGAAACCTCATTGCTCTCAAAATGCTCTGCAAGGTACTGCTTTGCGGTATCGATCAGAGAACCATAGCGGTTGCCGGATACCCGGTCCCGCTCTGCAATTGCGAACGCGAACAGCTTTTTCAGGTAAGAAATGGTCTGTTCCTCGCTCCCGACAATTTTCGGAATATATTTGATGTCACCCAGCTCCGGTGGAATTTCGTCTGTATGGCCGTCGAGTCCCTTTAAAAATTCCTGCACACAGAAAAATATGTCAATGGTCATGTACTGGCGCAGCAAAAGAGACCGGTAGTTATTTTCTCCCACCGCCGCAAGGTACTCGTCAATAAACATACCTTCTTCCCCGGCGGAACCAAGCTTCAGAAAATCATTGATCAGCTTTCGGTCCACTCCCGTGTAATCGGTCTTATCGAGGAATTCATTGTATTTTTCATAGCTCACAAAGTAACGTTCCAGCAATCTGGATTTTTCTTTTTCTTCCCGGATTTCTTCCCTTACTTTGCGGAGTACTGCCGTCAGACTGGCGGCGGTAACCGGTTTGAGCAGATATTCACTGATTCCAATGGTGATGGCCTCCTTGGCGTACTCAAACTCATTGTATCCGCTGAGAATGATGATTTTTGTATTCGGAAGGGCCTTTTTTACCAGATGGCTTAACTCCAGCCCGTCCATAAACGGCATCTTAATGTCCGTAATCAGAATATCCGGCTCCGTCTTTAAAATCTGCGGGTACGCGTATTCCCCATCCCCGGCTTCCCCTACAAACTCAAAGCCGTTTTTCTCCCACTCTACATTCTTTTTGATTCCGCGGCGGATGATTGCTTCATCCTCCACAAGAAATACCTTTACCATACCCGCCTCCTAGTTTGCCTCCACACAGGGAATCTGCAGTTTTTTGAAATACCTGCGCACGGTATCATCCCATTCCAGCTCAATCTGTTTATCCAGCGTAAACACCTTAAGCGAGGTTCCGGTCACACAGGACGCCGCATGGTTCTCGTAGCGGATATTCAAGTAAAGTGCCGCCACTTGCTCTGCCGGGAAATCCGGCTTCACCCGGCGTATGAATTTCTCATTCTCCTCCGGCGAAAGCTGCATGGTAATCTGAAAGCTCTCCGGCAGCTTTTTCCCTTTGATCAGGGAATAGCAGAAGGGGCGCAGGGTTTTCCAGGAAGAAAGCTCCTCAATGCGGTTTTCTTCCAGTTCCTCATCCGAATAGTAACCCTGGCGGATCCGTCCGTCTATGGTAAAACTGTTGAAGGTCACAATATTAGCTTCCCGCACCAGCCAGTGGTCAAAGGTCTCCCCCATAAAAAGCTGCGCGGTAAATGTTTTCAAGTCCTCTATTTTTAATGCGATCATGCGCAAATCCCCCTTTTTGCTGCCTGCTTTTGTTTCTGCCCTGCGGCGCGCCATGCTGCGTTTCCCGCTGCCAGCACCTTCTACTCGCCCATCACCTCGTGGTACCGCGTAAAGAAATCTGAGGTGGTGCAGTCCGCTCCGTCACTCAGAGAGACCTTGTTCCAGATACTGCCCTCAATTTCCACCTTGTGCTCTGCCTCAAAGGAATCATAAATGCTCCGAAACGCCTTGTTTTTGCTCTCCAGCGCCATATTGTTTTTCCGTTCCAGCGTGGCATCCTCATCAAAATCATTGACACATTTCACTACATACCATTTCCCCTGCCATAAAAATGGCTCCGCAACCGCACCGGTTTCCAGCGCAAACACCGGGTCTTCGTAGGCGGCATCCCGCTCGCCGCGCCCGACGGTCACATCAATTTCTGAATTTTCCGATTCTTTTCTGGCAGTGGCCGCAAAATCCGCGCCCTCGTTTACAACCTTTTCGTACACTTCCCGTGCCTTTGCTTCCTCGCTCATCACAATTTCCTGTACCTGGATTACCCGTGCCTCGCTGTCACTGATTTCCAGACTCACATCCTTCGTCAGCTCATCCACCAGCTTATTCGCCCGGTGATAGGCCTCGTACATCGTGTATACATCGTCCCGTGAAGCCTTTATGTAAGCCTTGTCCGCATCGGTGAGGGAAGCATAATAATCATCTGCCAGCTGCTTTAACTGTTCCCGCTCCTGGCTCGTCAACGTCAGTCCCTCTTCATCTGCCAGAAGATTCATAGACTTGATCTCACTTAAAAAGGTACGGATCTGCTCCAGCAGATAGGTCTGAAACGGCGTCTTGTCATCACTGACCTCCACATTCCAGATCTGGTCCGTGTAAACCTGGCGGTAACGGTTGCGCTCCGTGGCTATGACGAGCATCGTCTGGGCGTCCGTATACCCTTCCGCATCCGCACTGTCAGACACCATGGGAATGTTGACACTGCAGGCGGTGAGGAAGGTAAGCTGGGCCGCCGCAAAAAGCGCCAGAATAACTGCCCGAAAGCAGCGCTTCTGCTTTTTTATGTTCTTACTCTGCATCCTGCCCAACCTCCACCTGTTTCTGTTCCGGAATGGCCGCTGCCCGCGCCTCGGCAAATTTCTCCTGCATGGTCGGATTCTTCCAGGTCAGCTTCTTGATGGTCAGATCATCCAGCTTGTTGTTGGCCAGACGCAGATTGTTCTCCGACGCCAGCAGATTGTCCTTCACCTTCTGCAGATGGTCAATCGTCTTATCAATCTCGTCGATGGCCTTCTGGAACCGGTCACTGGCCAGCGTGTAGTTGCGGCCAAACTTATCCTTAAAATCCAGAAGTTTCTCCTCAAAGTGGGTAATATCCAGGTTCTGGTTGCGCATTGTCTCCAGTTCCCGCTTGTACTGCAGGGAATTCATGGCCGCGTTTCGCAGAATGGTGATGATCTGAATGAAGAACTGCGGACGGATCACATACATCTTCGGATACTTGTGGGACATATCCACAATGCCCGTATTGTAATAGTCGTTGTCCGCCTCCAGAAGGGTTACCAGCACTGCGTACTCGCAGCCCTTCTCCCGGCGGTCCTTGTCCAGTTCCTTTAAAAAGTCCGCGTTCTTATGCTTGGTGGCTGTGGTCTCGTTCTCATTTTTCATCTCAAACATGATGGAGATATATTCCAGACCGTTCTCATCGTAATCCCGGAAGATATAGTCGCCCTTGCTTCCGCTTTTAGAAACTTCATTATCTTTTTCGAAGTAGGCATTCTGAAAGCCGATAGCCCGCACCTGATTGAAAGATACCTCGCAGTGCTGCTCCAGAGTCTCGCCCACCATTTTGGTGGACTGCTTCGCCTTTAAGTCGCGGTAGTACTCAATCATCTCGTCCTTGTCTTTTAACTGGATCTCGTAGCGCTCCTTAACAGCTTTTTCCTCCAGCTGACGCTCCGCTTCATAGCGCTCCTTCATGGACTGCTCCTGCTGCTTCAGCTGCGCCTCATAACGTTCCTTCAGTTCAGTCATGGATGCCTGCTGCTGTTTGAGCTGCACGCCATAACTTTCCTGCTGCTGTTTAAGCTGCATATCATAGCTTTCCCGCTGCTGTTTCAGCTGCGCGTCATGGCTTTCTCTCAGAGTTTTCTCCTGCAAAACTGCCTGTTTTTCCGCCAGCTCTGCCTGTTTTTTCGTGAGCTCCGTCTGCGCCTTCAGCTCTGCAATTTCGTCCTGCTGACGCTGAATCTGCTCCTGCAGCTGCCCTTTTAACACCGTCTCTGCCTTCGCCACCGCCAGCTCCTGTTCCTTCCCGGCCTGCTCACCCCGAGCCTTCAGCTTCAGGATCTCTGCCTCCTTCACCGCCAGCTGCTTCTCGTAGCTTTCGGCAGTCTGGGACCTTGCCAGTTCCAGGGCCGTCCGCTTCTCCGCCTCCAGAGAGGCCTGCTGGCGGGTCAGTTCTTCCTTAAACTCCTTGTCCCGCACCTGCTTTGCGATCGCAGCATAACCCTTCTCATCAATCTCAAATGGTTCCCCACAGTTGGGGCACACCAGTTTCTTTTCCATATTCCGTCAAATCCTTTTCTCAGATCCAGTCTCTGTTGCCTCCTGACTGCCACTGTCCGCTTTGACCTGGCTTTTTCCTGTCAGCTTGTGTTCTTTTTCTGTAACTGTTCAGTACCTTCACAGTTACCTTTTTCTTACACCAGCAGCTTCAGGATTTTCAGCACACCGTCCCTCACATTGGTGTCTGCCTGAAATCTGGCTGCTGCCTTCACTTCCGGTCTTGCGTTTCCAATGGCAAAGCTGTAGTAAGCCTGGCCTAGCATCTCAATATCGTTTAACTGGTCGCCAAAAGCAATGGTCTCCTCCGGCGCAATCTCCAGACTCTCCTGTAACAGCTTCACGGCTGCTCCCTTGTTCACGCCGGTTGCCATGCAGTCCAGCCACATATCGCCGGAAATAGTCATTTTCAGGCGGTCGCCGTACTTTTCGCGCAGTTCCTTCGTGTGCCCCTCAATGTCTGTTTTCCGGTATGCGGACACCTTGATAAACTGGTCATCCACCGCCAGAACATCCGCCACACTCTTTGCCTGAAATTTGTAGCCGTTCAGAATCCAGTCCTCAAATTCCGGATCCGGATTTTCCATGTAAGCCACATCCGGTCCGCCCACCATGACCGTCAGCCCCGCCTTGCGGATATCCTTCACCAGTTCCTCCACCAGAGAACGGTCAATGGGATTTACAAACAGCTGACGTCCATGGCAGCCCACATAAGCGCCGTTGTCCGACAGATAAAAAATCTTCTCCTTGATCGGGTCAAACACCTGCTCAATACTCGCCCACTGCCTTCCACTCGCCGCCGCAAACTGCATACCCTTCTCTCTGAGCTTTAAAATCACCTCAAACAGTTCCGGATTCAGCTCATGGCCTCCATCCTCCAGCAAAGTCCCGTCAATATCCGATACCACCAGCTTAATCATGGGGTCCTCCTATTCTATCCATTACTTCACAATCATCTCATACCCTACTAACTTACACTATAAGCCCCCAACCGTCAAGAGGACCATTTTGCAGCCACGAAAAGGGCAGGAAGAGAATGAGACCGCCTGCCTATATTTTCACATATCGTTGTTTGCTTGCTCTCACAACACCTGTTCGCCTGCATCGGACTTCATCCGCTGCATTCGGACACGTGTGTTCAAGAGGCAAACAACCAGATATGTGGAAAATACCGGCAGGCGGTCTCATTCTCTTCCTGCTTTACTGGCTGCGCTACTGATTAAAAACCACGCGAGCACAATGTATGAGGGCACCGGAACTTCGGACCTTTATTCGATTTTGTAACTCAAATTTTTTTAGAGCATATGTGCCCGCAGCTCTTCTGCGCTCTTCGGGGACAGGTATGCCGGTGCTACATCAAATACGGTCTTGCATCCGCTCATGCCCTCTTTGTTCATGCGGCTGACTGCTCTTGCGTAAGCCACGATCACAGAACCGGTAAACTCCGGGTTGGAATCCAGCTTTAAGCTGTACTCGATCACGTGCTTATGCTCTTTCTCCATTCCGGTTACGCCGGTACGGATCACCATACCACCGTGCGGCAGTCCGCTGTGGTCGCGCTTCATCTCTTCCTCGGTGATGAAGTGGACGGTGGTGTCGTAATCGGAGAAGTAGTTCGGCATGGTCTTGATCTCGTTCTCGATCTTAGCCAGATCTGCGCCTTCCTCAGCTACTACAAAGCACTCTCTGGTGTGTTTCTCTCTGGTGGTCAGCTCCGGGTTGGAACCGCTTCTGACTGCCTCGACTGCCTTCTCTACCGGGATGGTGTACTGTCTGCAGTCCTTTACGCCCTCGATGCGGCGGACAGCGTCAGAATGTCCCTGGCTTACGCCCTTGCCCCAGAAGGTGTAATCCTTGCCTTCCGGAAGCACACAGTTTGCGTACAGGCGATTTAAGGAGAACATACCCGGATCCCAGCCACAGGAAATGAGGCTGACCTTGCCTGCCTTCTTTGCTGCTGCGTCTACAGCTGCGAAGTGCTCCGGAATTCTTGCGTGGGTGTCGAAGCTGTCTACTACGTTGTACATGGAAGCGTACTGCGGAGTCTGTACCGGAAGGTCGGTTGCGCTGCCGCCGCAGAGGATCAGCACATCCAGCTCGTCCTGCATATGGGACAGCTCATCTGCCTGAAGAACCTTTACGCCTGCGGTGCGAACCTTTACGTTCTCCGGGTTTCTGCGGGTGAAGACTGCCTTCAGCTCCATATCATCATTCTGGGCAATGGCGCTCTCTACGCCTTTTCCCAGGTTGCCGTAACCTAAAATACCAACTCTGATGCTCATAACTTTGTTCTCCTTTTTTGTGTATATTCAGGGGGCCATTTTAAGCAGCCCCTTGCTGGCTTTTCTCGTGATACCTTTTCCTGCAGTTCTGCGCCTTAGATCTGCGCGTCCTTTACGTACCAGTAAAGCAGTTCTACGCTGTCCACCACATCGCGGATATCGCAGACTTCATAGGAATGCACATAACGCATCGGAATCTGAATGCCGCCGCTTTTGATGCCACCGTTCAAGGTCTGCATAAAGCTTGCATCGGTGGCACCGGCCGCATAGGCCTCGATCTGGTAGGGGATATCGTGGGCCTTTGCGATCTGCTTCATCTCCCGGACTAAATCCCGGTTTGCGAGGATGCCGCCCACACCAGTGCTCAGCTTATCCATCACCTTGATGGAGGTGCCACGTCCCAGCTCGTTGATGTAGCGGCTCTCGGAAACACCCGGAATGTCCACCGCCAGGCTCATGTCCAGAGCCAGGGCCACATCCGGCTTTAAGCGGGTGGCTGCCGCAATGGCACCGCGGGCTCCCACCTCTTCCTGAGTGGAAAACAGGCCGTAGATATCCGGCACATCCGCATCATCCTTTAAGAGTTTTAACACCTCTAAGAGAATAAATACCAGTGCCCGGTCATCTAATGCCTTTGCGCCTACCCGGTGCTTTCCAAGGAAGATCACCGGATAGCAGATGGAAACAGAATTGCCTTCCTCGATTCCCATCTCATATACTTCCTCGCGGCTCTCCGCGCCCACTTCAATGTAAAACTCCTGCGCGGATTTCGGCATCTCGGAGCAGCGATCCGGACGGCCCGGATGCAGGGACTGCACAATGCCGTCCACATGGCCGGTCTCAGTCTTAATGATCACATGCTTGCCGAAAAACTGCTGCGGCGCGATGCCGCCCAGCGTCTCTACCCATAAAAATCCTTTGCTGTCGATGTGGCGGATGATGAGTCCGATCTCATCCATATGGGCTGCGATCAGCACACTGCCCTTTTTGTTTCCTTTCTTATATGCAATGAGGTTTCCCATCACGTCATCGGAAAGCTCTACGTCACAGTCTGACAGCTCTTTTCTTAACAGATCTGCCACTTCATCCTCAAACCCGGAAGGTCCCACTGCGTCACACAGCGGTCCGATCAGGGCACGGAAATCCGCTTCAATCTGGCTTCTATCCAGTTTCATAAATTGCTTCCTCCGTTGTTTCTTTGCGTTCAGAACCGATTGTCGTTCCCGTTCACACATGGTGCAGAAACCGGCAATCAGCTGTTCTCCTTATCCAGTTCATCATAGCACGCCTGGTACGAAGAATCAAATGCTTCAAAATCCATTTTTTCTCCGATTTTCGGGATACTGCGCAGGAGCAGCTTTGTGTAGTCGTGCTTCGGATGAGAGAAGATCTCGTCCCGGGTTCCCTCTTCCACCACATGTCCGCGGTACATGACCATCACGCGGTCCGCAATGTGCTTGACTACGCCCAGGTCGTGGGAGATGAAAATATAGGAAATGTTTAACTTCTGCTGAAGTTCCTTTAACAGGTTGATGATCTTCGCCTGCACAGACACATCCAGCGCAGACACCGGCTCATCACAGATGATGATCTCCGGCTTTAAGATGATGGCCCGGGCAATGCCGATGCGCTGGCGCTGTCCGCCGGAAAATTCATGGGGATAGCGGTCCGCAAAGTCCTTGTTCAGGCCCACCATCTCCATGGTATCCAGGATCAGCTTCTCGCGCTCTTCCTCAGTCTTGTAGCAGTGCTCGATATCTGCCGGTTCCCCAATGATATCCCGCACCGTCATACGCGGATTTAAGGAGCTGTAGGGATCCTGGAAGATCATCTTGATGTTTCTGCGGGCTTTTTTCAGTTCTTCGCCCTTTAATTTCAGGAAATCCTGCCCCTTTAAGATGACCTCGCCGGAGGTCGGCTCCGTCACGCGGATCAGGGATTTCACGGTGGTGGATTTACCGCAGCCGCTCTCGCCTACGATGGCCAGCGTCTCGCCGCGGTGCAGTTCAAAGCTGACACCGTCCACGGATTTCACATATTCCTTTTCCCCGAACAGGCCCTTTCTGCCCACCATATAATATTTCTTTAAATTCTTTACCTGAAGGATCGTCTCACTCATGCCTGCGTTCCCCCTTTGCTCGGATTCTCTTCATATAAGAAGCAACGCACCAGATGGCCACTGTTCTCTACCAGCGCCGGACGCTCGTTCCCGCACCGCTCTGTCGCATGAGTGCAGCGTGGGGAGAAAATGCAGCCCTTCGGCAGATCATAGAGCATTGGCACACTGCCCGGAATGCTGAGCAGCGTATCCTTTTCCTCATCCAGGCGCGGGATGGCGGCCTGCAGTCCCTGAGTGTACGGGTGCTTCGGCTCGGTAAAGATTTTCTCGCCCTCCGCGTACTCTACCAGCTGTCCTGCGTACATGACCGCTACCCGGTCTGCCATCTGGGAAATGACACCCATATCATGGCTGATGAAGATAACAGATGTGCCGGTCTCCTTCTGCAGGCGGCGGATCAGTCCCAGGATCTGGGCCTGCACCGTTACATCCAGCGCCGTGGTCGGCTCGTCACAAATCAGCAGCCTCGGGCGGCAGATCAGCGCCATGGCGATCATGATACGCTGGCGCATACCGCCGGAAAGCTGGGCCGGAACCTCGGAAAATACTTTTTCCGGGCGGGAAATGCCAACGGAACGGATCATGGCAAGGGCCCGCTCTTTTGCCTCTGCCCTGCTCACCTTCTCGTGGGCGGTAATGGTCTCCACGATCTGGCGTCCGCAGGTCATCAGCGGGTTTAAGCTGGTCATGGGTTCCTGGAAGATCATGGAGATGCCCGTTCCGCGGATCTTCCGCAGGTCTTTCTTCTTCATACCCACCAGCTCCTGGCCTTCAAACTGAATGCTGCCCCCGGTCACCTTGCCCGGATGGGCAATCAGTCCCATGATGGCAGATGCCAGCATACTCTTTCCACATCCGCTCTCGCCCACGATGCCAAGGGTTTCTCCCGCCTTCAGGGTAAGACTTAAACGGTCGATGACCGGAAGCTCGCCACGGTCGGTAAACAGGCGCACATCCAGGTCTTTGATTGTAAGAATGTTTTCGTTTTCCATTTCGTCTTCCTTTCTATTTGCGGAGCTTCGGATCCAGCACATCCCGCAGGCCGTCGCCCAGCGTGTTGAAGGCGATCACGGTCAGGATGATGCACAGACCCGGAAACAGGCTGTAGTAGGTGTTGGTACGGATGAAGGTCTGGGCGCCGGAAATCATGGAACCCCAACTGGCTGTCGGACTCGGCACACCCAGGCCCAGATAGCTTAAGCTGGCCTCCGTCAGGATTGCGGACGGAATACCCAGAGTACAGGACACGATCAGCATCGGAATACAGTTCGGGAATAAGTGCTTTAAAATGATGCGCAGGCTGCTTCCGCCGTCAATGCGGCAGGCCTGAATGTACTCCTGCTCCTTTAACTGCAGCACCGTGCCGCGGATCAGACGGGCAGTATTGGCCCAGGATAAAAAGCCCAGGGTCAGATACAGGTTCATGAGTCCGGAGCCCAGCGCGTACATCAGCGCCATGGCAAACAGCAGGGCCGGGAAGCTGGAAAACACCTGGATCAGGAACGAGATCACATCGTCCACTTTCTTTCCAAAGTAACCGGCACACACACCCATGAAGTAACCAATAACCGACGCAATCAACTGGGAGATCAGGCCGACACTTAAGGATACCCGGCAGCCGTAAAGACAGCGGGTCAGAATGTCACGGCCAAACTCATCGGTTCCGAACAGATGCCCGGAACTTGGGAACAGCAGCTTATCTGCCAGCACCTGCTTGTTCGGATCATAGGGAGTCAGAACCGGTGCCAGGATAGCGGACACGGTCAGGATCACCAGGATCAGCAGGGACAATACCGCCAGTTTATTTTTCCAGAACAGCTTTAAGCTCTCGGAATAGTAATTCTTTTTTCTCATCAGCTATTCTCCTTTCGTCAGGCGGATGTTCGGGTTAATAACCGCATACAGAATGTCCACAATAAAATAGATCAGGACACAGATGGCCGCCACATAGATGACGCCGCCCTGCACCAGCGGAATGTCTCTGCGGTGAATGGCATCGATCAGAAGTTTTCCGATTCCCGGAATGTTGAACACGTTCTCGGTGATCATGGAACCGGTCAGAAGCGCACCGATATCCGTACCGATCACGGTGATGATCGGCACCAGGGCGTTCTGGAAAATATGGATCAGGATGATGCGCCAGGAATACAGGCCCTTGGCGTATGCTGTTTTGACAAAGTCCTGTCCGGTCACCTCCAGCATGCTGGCGCGGGTGATGCGGGCAATGGATGCCGCGTAGCGCACACCCAGAGCCGCGGAGGGCAGCACGTAGCCGATCGGGCTCTTTACACCGGATACCGGGAAAATATCAAAACGCAGTCCTACATAAATCTGGAGAATGATCGCTACCCAGAAAGACGGGGCGGAAATTCCCAGGGCGGAAAGGCTCATAAGAATGCGGTCCAGCGGACGGTCATGGTAAACAGCCGCCAGAATACCGGTGGTCAGGCCCACGATCAGCGCTACAATATAGGCTGCGGTTGCCATGATGACCGTGTAATGGAATGCCTGCAGGATCAGGGTAATGACCGGTTTCTTCTGGAAATAACTGGTTCCCATATCTCCGTGCAGAAGGTCTTTCAGCCAGTTAAAGTACTGGACCGGAAGCGGGGTGTCAAGTCCCATCTGGGCCTTTACCTGGGCGATCTTGTCCGCATCCGCGAACTCACCCAGCATTGCCGCTACCGGGTCTCCCGGGATCACGTTCAGGATAAAGAATGTGATCAGGGAGATGGAAAAAATGATGCCGACAGCCAGGGCCGCCCGCTTTATGATATATCGGATCAAGCGATCTCCTCCTTTTTGTTTCGTAAAATAGATAAACAGAAAAAAGGGAGTCCGTTTTGCCGGACCCCCACGCGCCGGAGCGCTTTTGTTTTCACTGGGCCGTGTGCCCCTGTGAATGCAGATTCTGCTTACTGGTTCTGTGCTGCGGTATCAACATCCACATTCCAGAAATGATAGATCAGGTTGCCAACCTTGTAGTTCTTCACATACGGTTTTGCAATGAACTGGGACTGCGGATAGTACAGCGGGATGCATGCGTAATCCTCGCGGGACAGGATCTTATCTGCCTCTTTGTACATATCTGCGCGTGCAGTCTCATCGGTAGACTTTCTTGCCTCGTCTAAGAGCTTGTCAAAATCATCGTTCTTGTAGAATACGCCCTGTGCGTCAGATCTGTTGGAGTAGAAGTAGTTGTACATCTGGAAATCTCCATCCGGGTACAGCGCGTTCCAGGTGGTTCCGGTCATCGGGATCTTGCCTGCGGTTCTGTCGGAGTTGTAGGTTGCGTTATCAACTACGGTCAGATCCAGGTTAATGCCAACCTCAGCCAGGTAACCCTGAATAGCGGAAAATACTGCCTGATCAGCCTGACGGACCTCCGAACTGATGGTGATGCCATCTGCATAGCCAGCCTCAGCCAGGAGTGCCTTTGCCTGCTCCGGATCATACTCGTATACGGAAAGGGAATCGTCATGTCCCGGGATGCCGTTGTTTAAGTAGGAGGTAGCCGGAATGCCAGCGCCGTTTAATACTGCGCTTACCAGCTCCTCACGGTTGATAGCCAGGGAGATGGCCTTTCTTACGTTCACATCGCTTAAGTACTGGTCGTTTAAGTTCAGGGAAATGAATGCGGTTCCCAGCGGATGGTAAGCAGTGATCTCATCTGCGTAGTTTGCCTCATACTGGCTTAACAGGCTTGCGTTTAAGTCTGCCAGGTCAATGTCGCCGTTCTCATAGGCGATCAGCTTGGTCTGGTCATCATCGTAGAAGATGATATCCAGCTCGTCTAAGTTTACCTCGCCGCCGTGGTAATCCTCGTTCTTCACAAGAACAACCTGGGTGGTGTCATCGTTCTCTGCAATCTTGTACGGGCCGGTACCGATCAGATTGGTGCCAAGACCCCAGTTTTCGCCTGCCTCGGTACATGCGTCCTCCGGGAAGATATCTGCGTAGGAAGTACCGATGTTCTTTACAAACGGTGCAAATGGATACTCCAGGGTGATGTTGAAGTGGTAATCATCCACAACCTCAAAACCAGCCAGCTCGGTGGCGTTGCCAGCCAGCATATCCTGTGCGCCCTTGATCATGTTGAAGTAAGCGGTACTCTTTGCAGCAGTAGCCGGGTTGAACATACGCTCAAAGGTAAACTTAACATCCTTACTGGTCAGCTCGGTGCCGTTGGTGAAGTGTACGCCCTGCTTTAACTCAAAGCTGTAGGTCAGGCCGTCATCAGAAACGGTTGGGAAATCGGTTAACAGAACCGGCTCCTCATTGTTGTCATCGTCGAAACGAAGCAGGCTCTCTGTTACCTCATCTGCGATGGACGCGGATCTGGAGTTGGTGGAAGTCTGCATATCCAGGCCCTCGCCTGCGTTTGCCTGTCCAAAACGCAGCACTTTCTTTGCGCCGTCCTCGCCTGCGGTCTCAGCGCCGCTCTCTGCTGCAGCGCTGTTCTGGTCTGCTGCCGCAGTGCTCTCGGAAGTCTTGCCGCCACAGCCGCTTAATGCCAGGGCTGCAACACTGGCAGATACCAGAGCCGTTAAAAATTTCTTTTTCATAACTTTTCTCCTCTCATGTGGAACTTTTATGAAGGCGCGTTCAGAGGAAAATTCCCTCTAAACACAAAAACCGGAACCCCCGGAGATCCGGGGAATTCCGGTTGTTTTACGGAGATAGAGAGATTTGAACTCTCGCGCCGGTTGCCCAACCTACCGCATTTCGAGTGCGGACCCTTCAGCCACTTGGGTATATCTCCATCCGTTACCGGCACTGTAACGCTTTGCCGCAATAACTTAATCAGTATACACGAAAAATGGCTGATTGTAAATATCTCTATCCCTATTTCTTTGCTATTTTATGCCGTTTATACGCATTTTTCTTCTGAAAATACCTACTTTCCAAAGTATGCGTCTACACCGTCTGCCAGTCCGGTTCCCAGCTTATCCAGGGTTGCCGTTGAATGATCGGAACCGCCGTCTCCCAGTTCGATATCAATGGAAGGAACTGTGGAGTAGGAAGTCTGGGTCAGGTCCATCTCCATGCTGCCGCCGGAGAAGATCTTCACGCCTGCATTTTTCAGACCTGCCACCAGGCTCTCGCCCAGGGCATTGTGCTGCTGCCAGTGGGAAGCCACCGGCTCCATGGCGCGGTAGGATGCCACATTGGGAACACTCATATAAAAGGCACCCTTGTTGCTTTTCGTGGAATCCCAGTGCAGGGCTACGTGGCAGTCTGCTAGGTTGTTGGCCAGCACGGTGCGGGCTACGTTGTCCAGCTGGACATCATCACTCTCGCGGATCATCAGTACATCGTAACCCCGGGCCAGAAGCTTATCCTTTAAGACCTTTGCCATGGCCAGGGTTACCTTCGCCTCCGGGGTTCCGTCCGCAAAGGTCATGCCGCCGGATACTGCTACCGCTGTGGTAGAGCCGGCGCTAGTGGTTCCGCTGGTCACCTTCGGGGTTCCGTCCGGATGGCACTGGGTTTTCACGCTGCTGCCACCCTTCGTTCCGTGACCGGCATTGACGCAGACTACTTTATTTTTGCGTGCTGCTGCCTCAGAACGATACAAAACCGCCTTTCCGCTGTTGATCTTCGACATGGAAGCGTACTTCCAGTCCATATTCAGGCCTACTTCGCCTGCACCCTGGGAAGCAGATGCTGAACTGCCTGCCTCTGCATTCTGGCCGGAGGCTGCAGCCGTTTCTGCCGGCTTTTCTGTTGTAAGATAGCCAGACGCCGCATAGCAGGTCTTTCCATCATACTCTACCTGACTCCAGGTTCCATTGTCACCGGTGCGCTTTAGCGCAGTTCCGTTTGCAGGAGCCGCGATCACCTCTGTGCCCGGTGCCGGAGAAACCCGCAGGTTTAAGGTCGTTGCTTTCACATACACCGTTTCATCCCGCGTTTCCATAGTCGGTGCTGACTCTGTTGTCCGTTCTGCCTTTTTCTCACTGATTCCGGCTGTCTGGTCAGGTGCGTCCTGTCCGGCCACATCGTTCCCTGCCTGAGCTGCTGCATCTGTTCCGGCCTGGGCCACAGTTTCTGCTGTGGTTCCCGGCACGTCTACTTTCTCATATTTTGACTGACACCCGGCTGTCATAAGCATAACCGCCGCTGCCGCCCCAAACAATACACTTCTTTTTCTCATCGGATGATGGTCCCTCCCCCTACTACATAATCTCCATCGTAAAATACCACTGCCTGTCCCGGGGTTACCGCGCGGACCGGCTCTGAGAAATGGCACTGCACCAAGTCTTCCCCGATCTCCTCAATGACGCAGGGAGCGCCCTTGTGGCTGTAGCGGATCTTGGCGCTTACCTCCATCGGTTTTCCGTGCAGGCCGTCAATGGCCATCCAGTTTAACTTATTGCAGACCAGGGTGTCCGTGAATACATCTCCCGCCTCGCCAATGACCACCTCGTTGGTCTCCGGGCGGATTTCCGTCACGAATACCGGATGTCCCATGGCAAGGTTTAAGCCCTTTCTCTGGCCGACGGTGTAATGGGTAATGCCCTCATGGCGACCAATGACCGTACCGTCTGCCGTCACAAAATTGCCCGGTCCCGGAACGTTTTCTGCCTCGCGCTCAATAAAGCCCGCATAATCATTATCCGGAATGAAACAGATTTCCTGGCTGTCCGCCTTGTGAGCCACCTGCAGACCAATATCCTCCGCAATCTTGCGGATCTGGTCCTTGGTGTACTCGCCAACAGGCATGAGCGTGTGAGACAGCTGCTCCTGGGTCAGGTTATACAGTGCATAGGTCTGATCCTTTGCCGCGGTGGCGGATTTCTTTAAGGCATATCTGCCATTTGGCAGCTGTTCCACTCTGGCATAATGGCCGGTGGCAATGTAATCTGCCCCAATGTCGAGGCTTCGCTTTAACAGGGACTCCCACTTTACATAGCGGTTGCAGGCAATGCAGGGGTTCGGAGTGCGCCCGCATAAATATTCGCCCACAAAATAGTCCATGACATTGTCCCTGAACTCCTTTTTGAAGTTCATGACATAGTAGGGGATCTCTAACTGCCATGCCACGCGTCTTGCGTCATCAACGGCAGAAAGACCACAACAGCCTCCGTTTTCCTGCTGCGCGGTCTCCTCTTCATCCTGCCAGATTTGCATGGTGACGCCGATGACGTCATACCCCTGCTGTTTTAAAAGCCAGGCGGCAACCGATGAATCGACGCCGCCTGACATTCCAACTACTACTTTCTTTTTGTTCTCTGCCTGAATCAATATTCTTCTTCCTCTTCGCCTTCGCTGATATCGGACTTCGGCTTCTCCAGACCTTCGATCTTGATGCCGTTCTTCTCAGCGTAATCCCACAGAGCTGCGTGAATGGCTTCCTCTGCCAGTAAGGAACAGTGTACCTTTACCGGCGGAAGTCCGTCCAGGGCCTCCATAACGGCCTTGTTGGTTACTTCCAGGGCTTCCTGAATGGATTTGCCCTTTACCATCTCAGTTGCCATGCTGCTGGTTGCTACTGCAGCGCCACAGCCGAAGGTTTTGAACTTACAGTCCCGGATGATGCCGTTGTCATCGATGTCCAGGTAAATTCTCATGATATCACCGCACTTTGCGTTGCCGACGGTGCCGACACCGCTGGCGTTCTCAATCTCGCCTACATTTCTCGGATGCTGGAAATGATCCATAACTTTATCTGAATACATAGTGTTAATCTCCTTTTCTTATGAAAACCAAGTAACTGTTCAGTAGGTCTGCGCATTCACTGCGCTGACCGTATGAAAACATGGGCTTGCAGGCAAAAATCCCATTGCCGAAGGCAATTTTCAATGGATTTTTGCCCGTAACTGTGAGGGTACTGAACAGTTACAAAACCAATTACTTTGCCTGATGCTTGATGAAATCCTCGTACAGCGGGGACATGCTGCGCAGTCTTGCCACGATTGCCTTTAAGTTGTCTACGGTGTAGTCGATGTCCTCTTTGGTGGTCTCCTCGCTTAAGGTTAAGCGCAGGGAGCCATGGGCGATCTCATGAGGAAGACCGATGGCAAGCAGGACATGGGACGGATCCAGAGAACCGGAAGTACATGCGGAACCGCTGGAACCGCAGATACCCTTGTCGTCTAACATGATCAGCATAGACTCACCCTCGATAAACTGGAAGGAGAAGTTTGCGTTGTTCGGAAGACGGTTCTCACGGCTGCCGTTGATGCGTGCGTACGGAATCTCTGCCATTACACGGTCCATCAGGTAGTCACGCAGCTCGCTCTCATATTTGGAGCGTTCTTCCATGCTTGCAGCAGCGATCTCTGCTGCCTTGCCGAAACCAACAATGCCGGTTACGTTCTCAGTACCTGCACGGCGTTTGCGCTCCTGCGCGCCGCCATGGATGAAGGAACGGATCTTCACACCAGTACGGATGTAGAGGAAGCCGATGCCCTTCGGTCCGTTGATCTTGTGGCCGCTGGCACTCATCATGTCGATGTTTAACTCATCTACGTTGATCGGCACATGTCCGTATGCCTGAACGGCGTCGGTGTGGAACAGGATGCCATGCTCTTTCGCAATCTGGCCAATCTCCTTAATCGGCTGAATGGTTCCGATCTCATTGTTTGCGAACATAACGGAAATGAGGATGGTAGTCGGGCGGATGGCTTTCTTTAACTCGTCTAACTTCAGAACACCGTTCTCGTCTACGTCGATGTAAGTAACCTCAAAACCGTTTTTCTCCAGCCACTCGCAGGTATGCAGGATTGCGTGATGCTCGATCTTGCTGGTGATGATGTGGTTGCCCTTGCTCTTGTATGCCTCTGCGGTTGCCTTTAATGCCCAGTTGTCGGACTCGCTGCCGCCGCCGGTAAAGTACAGCTCATTGGTCTTTGCGCCAATTGATTTTGCAATGATCTCACGACCGTTTGCTACTGCCTTCTTCGGCTCGTCAGAGAAGCTGTAAATAGAAGACGGGTTTCCGTAAAACTCGGTAAAGTACGGAAGCATAGCCTCTACAACTTCCGGTCTGGTTTTGGTTGTTGCCGCATTATCCAAATAGATTGTTTTCTTCATCTATAAATCCACCTTTCCTGGAAAGATATATTTTAAATTTGACAGGCATATTATAGTATTTATTTCATAGTATTTCAATAGGAATTAACAAATTTATGAAAATTTTTCTCGATTTCCCGAAAAAGTACAATCCCCGCCCCGGCTTTTGACGGTATCTGTGGTATAATCAATCTATCATATATTATGATCGCAAACAAGGAGGTTTGTATGAATTACCCGGAAATCCGTTATTTAGAGCGGCTTGCTGACCTGTATCCAACCATCGCGGCCGCTTCTACCGAAGTCATCAACATGGAGGCCATCTTAAACCTCCCAAAAGGGACGGAGCACTTTCTTACCGACATCCACGGTGAGGACGAGGCGTTTGCCCACGTGCTGAAGAACGGTTCCGGATCCGTGCGCCGCAAGGTTAACGAGGTATTCGGCAATACCCTGTCCCAGCAGGACAAGCGTACCCTTGCCACACTGATCTACTATCCCAGAGAGAAAATGGACCAGATCTTAAAGGTCACCGAAGACAAGGATGAGTGGTACCGCATCACCCTGTACCGCCTTATTGAGATCTGCAAGCGCGCAGCCAGCAAATACACCCGCTCCAAAGTCCGCAAGGCCATGCCGCCGGATTTTGCCTACATCCTGGAAGAGCTCATCACCGAAAAAGATGACAGTGTGGACAAGGCTTCCTATTATAACGCCATTGTCAACACCATCATCCACGTCGGCCGCGGCCGGGAATGCATCATTGCCATGAGCCAGCTCATCCAGCGCCTGGTCATTGACCACTTACATATCGTGGGCGACATCTTCGACCGAGGCCCGGGCCCGCACAAGATCATGGACAAGCTCATGAGCTACCACTCCGTGGACATCCAGTGGGGCAACCACGACGTGCTGTGGATGGGTGCTGCCGCAGGCCAGCCGGGCTGCATTGCCAACGTCATCCGTATCTGCGCCCGCTACGGAAACCTGGATATTTTAGAGGATGGCTACGGCATCAACCTGCTGCCCCTTGCCACCTTCGCCTTAAACACCTACAAGGATGACCCGTGCACCTGCTTTAAGTTAAAGGGTTCCAACGAGCTGAACCAGTACGAGGTGGAGGTCAACTTAAAGATGCACAAGGCCATCTCCATCATCCAGTTCAAGGCTGAGGGACAGCTCATCAAGGCGCATCCGGAGTACCATATGGAACAGCGAAACCTCCTGCACCGCATCGACTACGAGCATGGTACCATCACCCTGGATATTCCGGATGAGAATGGAAACCTGGTTCCGCGCACCTACGACCTGCTGGATACCAACTTCCCGACCATCGACCCGAAGGATCCGTACGCCTACACCCCGATTGAGGCAGATATCATGGACCGCTTGAGCAAGGCCTTCTTAAACTGTGAAAAGCTCCAGCAGCATGTAAAATTCCTGCTGGCCAAGGGAAACCTTTACAAGATTTACAACGGAAACCTGCTCTACCACGGCTGCATCCCGTTAAATGAGGACGGAAGCTTCAAGGAAATCGAGATCAATGGTTCTTACTTCCACGGCCGTGCCCTCTATGATATTCTGGAGAGCTACATCCGCAAAGCTTTCATGGGCGTATCGGAGCGCGAGAAGACGCTGGGCCGCGATATCATGTGGTACATCTGGCTGAATCCGGATTCTCCGCTCTTTGGCAAGGACAAGATGGCAACCTTTGAGCGCTATTTCCTGGCAGAGAAGGAAACCCACACCGAAAAGAAGAACCCATATTACCGCTATCTGGAGAACGAGACCGTGGTCAACCACATTCTGGCCGAATTCGGACTGCCGGAGAAGGGCAGCCATATCATCAACGGCCACGTTCCGGTCCGCTCTAAGAACGGCGAGAGCCCGGTCAAATGCGGCGGCAAGATCCTGGTCATTGACGGCGGCTTCTCCAAGGCATACCAGAAAGAGACCGGCATTGCAGGCTACACCTTAACCTACAACTCCTACGGCCTGATCCTGTCTGCCTTAGAGCCCTTTGAATCCACCGAGGCTGCCATTGAGCGCGAGATCGACATCCACTCCGACAGCGTCATCGTCCGGCACGCGGACCGCAGAAAGCTGGTGGGCGACACCGATACCGGTGCTGTGCTCCGGGAGAAGATTGCAGATCTGGAGCAGCTTCTTATGGCTTATCACAGTGGACTTCTGGTAGAACGCTATATCAAAAACTAAATCGCCCGGGAATGCGCCAACAGCGCCTTTCCCGTTTGAACATGCAAAAGCAGCCCCACGGTCGGTTCTGATCTTTACAGGAATTTCATATCCTGTAATAAGATTTCCGGCCGGGGGCTGCTTTATGTCTTTTTATTCCGGTCTTTCCGAGAAAAAGCGTGCCTTTCTCACCGGCACGCTGCTGCTCACGGCCGCAGGCTTTCTCTGCCGCCTCCTGGGCTTTTTCTACCGTATATTTCTTTCCCGCACCATCGGTGCCGAGGGACTTGGCATCTACAATATGGTGCATCCGGTCTATGGCATCTGCTTTGCCCTCTGTGGCGGTGCCATCCAGACTGCCCTCTCCCAGTACATAGCCGCCCATGAAAGCCAGGGACGCCGGGTCTTTCGCACCGGCCTCTGTATCTCCATGGCGCTCTCCGGCTTTCTCGCCTTTCTGATCTGCCGTTACCCGGACTGGATCGCGGCGCGCATCCTCATGGAACCACGCTGCGCTTTGTATCTTCCGGTCATGGGCCTTTCCCTGCCCTTTGCCTCCTTCCACGCCTGCGCCAACGGCTACTGCTATGGTGCCCAGAAATCCCGCGTTCCTGCCTTCTCCCAGGTGGCAGAGCAGGTCGTCCGCATGGCCCTGGTATTCCTGATTGCTGGAAAATGGGCGGCAGAGGGTACGGAGATCACCGTGCGGCTGGCTGTGTACGGGCATCTGATCGGAGAGATCGGGGCGGCATCCTTTAATCTGCTGTGCCTGGTGCTGTTTCCGCCCCAGGGGCGAAATGCCGGTCCGGAGAATTCCCACAGTGGCGCGGATTCCGTGATTTCCGCATCCACTCCGCAATTTTCAGGCAGTGCCACAGGCTCCAGGACTGTTGCTTCCACTCCGCAGGTTCCAGGCAGCACTGCCCGAACCACGCGCATGCAGGTTCCGGCTGATGTCTCCACCTGTTTCCTTTCGCTCATGTCCCTGGCGCTCCCCCTCATGGGAAACCGCCTGATTTTAAATCTCCTCGCAGGTGCCGAGGCCGTCTGGATTCCCAACCGCCTGCAGATGTCGGGCCTAAGTGACGCGGAGGCCTTTTCCGTCTACGGCATCCTCACCGGCATGGCCCTGCCCTTCATCCTGTTTCCCTCCGCCATCACCAATTCCATTGCCGTTCTGCTGCTTCCCAGCGTGGCAAAGGACCAGGCGGAAGGACACACAGAAAGCATTTCAGGAAGCGTTGCCATGGCGCTGCGCTACAGCCTTTATATGGGTATTCTCTGCATCGGGATTTTCGTCCTGTTCGGACTGCCCCTGGGCATCAGCGTTTTCAAAGAAGAAGAGGCCGGACGCTGCATGCAGATCCTGGCCTGGCTCTGTCCGTTCCTCTACCTGGCTGCCACCATGGGCAGCATCTTAAACGGCCTTGGCTGTACCCGCACCACTTTCCTGCAAAGCGTCGCCGCAATGCTGCTGCGGCTCTGCTTCGTGGTGGCTGCCATTCCCGTTTTCGGGATCTACGGCTACCTCTGTGGGATGCTGGTCAGCGAAATGTTCCTGGCCATGGCGCACCTGTGGTCCTTAAAACGGCGGATTGCCTTCATCTGGAATGCCTGGGACATGATCGCCAAACCGGCCATCCTGCTGTTCCTTGCCATCGGCATTCACTATTTTATCGGCGGATTCCTTCCCGATCCCACCAGCGCTGCGCCGCTTTTTCTCAAGACCTCTGTACAGATTCTGCTGCTGTCCTTCTGCTATGGGGTGCTGCTGTTGTACGCGCATATTCTAAAAAAATGAAAAAAGGGACTGTCGCAAAATTGTCCCAGAGCATTCCGTATATCGGGGACAATTTTGTAACAGACCCTACTGGTTTGTTCTATATTCACTCAAACTTATCTTCACCTGAAGCTCAACTGGTAAATTTAATTGATCAAATGGCACTTGCTATCTTGAGATAAGGTCAAATAGCAAACACAGCAGGTGTACGTACACTCTGCGATTTTTTCAAAATCCATTTTGCTTGCTAAGATGAAATCATCTTTAGCAAGCAGGGCACGGCGGTACCCACTTTGCATACTTGCCATTATGTTGAAACATACTTGGCAAGATCTATTAAAATATCAGAACAACCTTAACCGGATCCCCCGGCTTCAAAGCGCCGCTTCCTGCTGGAATATCCACGATACAGTTACAGCCCTGCAAGGAGCTCAGGACTCCTGAAGAATGAAGACCAGATGGCATATATACCTGTCCATCCTTCAGAATTCCTCTTATAAATCTCCGTCTCTTACTTTCTTTGAAAAATGGATCTGCCATCACAGCCTGACTTACGACCGGATTCAGACTTTCATCCCTGGTCATTTTCGCAAGTGCCGGACGAATCAGCATTTCAAAATTAGCTGCAGCACCAAATGGATTGCCGGACAAACTGATCACCGGTACCCCTTCACATACCGAGAACAGCACCGGAGTACCTGGTTTTGCAATCACTCTCCAAAAAACTCGTTCTGAACCACTGACCTGTACCGCCTTGTGCAGAATATCCTTTTTCCCAACAGATACGCCACCTGTGGTAATTATCAAATCCGACTGGGCCGCCGCATCCTTAAGGGCTTTTCCCATCAGTTCCGGATCATCCGAAATCGTTTTTGCAAGTACCGGGCGAATTCCCAGTTCCCGCAGACGTACTACCAGCATCGTAAGGTTGCTGTTGTAGATCTTCCCCGGCTGCAGCGGCTGGCCCGGTGATGTCACCTCATCCCCGGTGGTCAACACCGACACTTTTGGATGACGGTAAACAACTGCTTCCGCACATCCCATAGAAGCTAAAATTCCGGTTTCCACATAGCCCAGCTTTGTATCCTTCTTAATCATCAAAGTGCCTTTTTTGAAATCTTCTCCACGATAGCAGAAATTGGTCCAGGCAGAAACTCCTTCGTAAACAGCTGCTTTCTCATCACCGTAATCTGTGTGCTCCTGCATTATGCAGCAGTCGCAGCCTTCCGGAATTGCGGCACCAGTCATAATCCGCACTGCCTGTCCTTTTCCAACCTTCACCTCAGAATAGTGCCCGGCATCGATCTCTTCCAACACCTGCAGGTACACCGGATGTTCCCGGGATGCCTGTTTCACATCCTCTGATTTGCAGGCATATCCATCGATGGGGGAACGATTAAATGGGGGATTATCAATCTCTGCTGTCATATCCTGTGCAAGGATCCGTCCGCCTGCGTCCAGAATTCCCACAAGCTCTGTCTCCTGCAGGATCTTTGTTCTTTCCAGAATCAGTTTCTGTGCCTGCTCAATTTCCACATTTTCCATAATCTGTTTTTCTCCTTGTAATTGCTGATATCGTGCTTTATCATTGATATTGGAAAAACACGCATCTGCCCTATGGCTCTTATATACACCATAGCCCACCGTCCTCAGAAACGCAAACACAGATCCTTTTCCCTGCAAAATCTCCCGTTCCATTTCATCTGCCATATTGGTATCATATACCCCGATCAATGGTTCTTGTCTTTCTCCATGCTGCAAAATCAAAGCTCTGCTTTGCTGTTTCTCCTGATGCAGTACAACGTTTCTGTCATAGGTCATGGTTTCAAGCACCAGTCCCACAAGCTCCTTCACTGGAATCAGCGGTACATCCACGCTAAGTACCAGACAACGCCGGTTTTTAACCTGTCGCATACAGGATTCCATTCCTCCCAACGGCCCCTTTTGTTCATATCGATCTGGAGCCACCGGAAGATCACACCGTATTCCCCGGCTTCCTGTTTCACTACCATAAACTTCGTATCTGAAAAAATCGCTGTTCCCAGAGCCCCGGCCTGAAGATGGGCCCAGGTATCTGTTCCCGACACATCCGGTGCAAACTCATGGCCATCATGCTTGATCGTAGCTACCTTTAACCCCTTTTCTGTCAAAATCGGGATCAATTTTGTAATCAATGTGGTTTTTCCCGAATTTTTCACACCACTGATTGCAAATAACATTGGTTTTTGTTCCATATTCCACTCTTTTATATTCTTCATGCAACTTACGGCATGTCCTCCGGCAAGATCGAGGGCATCAACAATAAGATCAAGACGCTCAGGCGTCAGGGATACGGATATCCGGATGACGATTACTTCTTCCTCAAACTATTCGACCTAAGCCGGGCTGAGGTGGTTCGGAATCCCAAATCCCATAGAAAAAGTGATTGAGGCATTTATAAATAAGGACTGTCACATTCGCAAATATTTCTGCAGACTGACAGTCCTGTTTTACATTTATATTCTATTATTCTTACTTCTATGCTTCTTTCTCCAGTACCTTTTCCTGTTTCTTCTGTTCCTGTTTTTCCAGTTTCTACTGTTCTTTTTCTAACTTCTTCTGTTCCTCTTTCTCCAGCTTCTTCTGCGCTTCCTTCTCCGCATGCTCCTTCTCCAGCTGCTCCTGCCTCTGCTGCTTGATGCGGCGGAAATAGGAGCTCATCTCGTCGGCCATACCCGCCAGACGGTTTAAGAGCGTGGAAAAGTCGGAAAGCATCTCATCATCCTGATAATACGGATACACGATATCGTGGTCAATCTCGCTCCAGCCCTCCTCAAACAGGGTTCTTCCCTGGATCTCCACGTAATAGCCCTTGTACTTGATGATATAGTGCAGGGAACGGTAAATGCCATCGGACTTGATGTCGATCAGCTTCTTATCGTAAATGCGGGTGTCGCCGGTCCGGCGGTATACCTTTGGGCGCTCCGCGATGTAGTAGTGATCCGGGTCATCGTCGAAATCCAGAAGACGGTCCTCAATATAGTTTTCCGGGTCATTCTCAAACACGGAAGTAATGTAATTGTGGAAGTGGATCCAGTCCTCCCGGTACAGGAAAAATACCCGGATTCCAATCAGGTCCGTCATATACTTATAATAGTTCTTCCGGTTAATGTACTTGTACTGGTCCGGCTGCTCACTCTTTTTGCGAATGATCTTCTCCAGCAGATGCCCTGCTTTTTTGGTACGATAACGATAAGAATGGATGCCCGCCTTTTCAATATCGTACAGATAATCGTTCACAAAATCCTTGCCAATCTTTTTTAACTGCGGTTCTATCCGACAGTAGCTGTCATAAATGGAATTCAGTTCTTCCCATTTCATCCCTGTCTTTTTCAGGGTTTCTTTTTCGATGTTATATTCTTTCAGAAAGTCTTTTTTCTTAATCATAAATTCTCCTGATATTGCTTTCTGTTTTCTGTTTCAATTTCTGCGGCACAAAACTGTCATCAGCACTGTGAATCCACATTTCCCTCCAGAGCACTCACAATGGTCCGGTACACCCGGCCCACCGGGAGACCGACTACATTGTTGTAGTCTCCGGAGATTCCGCTGACCCATGCTGCAAAATATCCCTGGATTCCATAGGCTCCGGCTTTGTCCATCGGTTCCCCAGTCTTTACATAAGCCTGAATCTGTTCCTCTGTCATCAGGCAGACATGCACATCGGTTTCTTCGGCAAACGTGATGGTTTTCCACCGCTCTCCCGTTTTTTCTCCTGCTTTTCCACAAAATACCAGTGTCACGCCTGTGTATACCTGATGTGTTTTCCCCTGAAACGAAGAGATCATGCGGATTGCGTCTGCTTCATCTTTCGGCTTTCCCAGAATCTTTCCGTCAAACGCCACCACGGTGTCCGCACCGATTACCACCACATCTTCTCCGGCGTGCCGGACGGCAACGTCTTCGGCTTTCTGTCTGGAAAGTTCCATCACAACCTGATCCGGCACAGTGCTGGTAATGACTTCCTCCACATGGCTCGGTTCCACCTCCGGCTCAATGCCCACCTGGCGCAGAAGATCCAGGCGGCGCGGCGAGCCCGATGCCAGAATGACATGCGGAAAATTGTTTTCTATCATTTGATTCATGTCGTTTCTCCCTACTCCTCATCCACAGTCAGAATGTAATCCGTGGTCTGGTATACATAGAAATTCAGCCAGTTGGCGTACAGGGTATTGGAGGTATTTCTCCAGGACAGGACCGGAATATTGAACGGGTCATTGTCCTCATAGTAGTTGCACGGAAGCTCCGGATGCAGCCCTTTCTTTAAATCGCGGTGATACTCGTTATTTAATGTCATGCGGTCGTATTCCGGATGTCCCTGCACAAAAATCTGGCTTCCGGTATCGTTGAGCACCAGGAAAATACCTGCCTCCGGTGACTCTGCCACAATCGTCAGCTCCGGATGCTTCTCAATATCCTCTCTGCGAACTTCCGTGTAACGGGAATGCGGTGCCATGACATAGTCATCCATGCTGCGGACCAGCGGGATCTTGCGGTTTAAGATCTTGTGGCGGTAGATTCCTGCCAGTTTCTTCTCCCTTTTATATTTCGGAATACCGTAGTGGTAGTACAGACCCGCCTGCGCCCCCCAGCAGATATGAAGAGTGGAATGCACATGGGTCTTGCTCCACTCCATGATCTTTGTCAACTCATCCCAGTAGTTGACCTCCTCAAATTCCATGTTTTCCACCGGCGCGCCGGTGATGATCATGCCATCAAATTTCTGGCGGCGGATCTCATCGAAGGTCACATAAAATTTGTTTAAGTGGCTGGCCGATGTGTTCTTGGATACGTGCGTAGACAGCATCAGGAAGGTGCAGTCTACCTGCAGCGGCGTGTTGGAAAGTGCCCGCAGAAGCTGGGTTTCCGTATCTTCCTTGATCGGCATCAGGTTTAAGATCAGAATCTGCAGCGGACGGATATCCTGGCTCATCGCACGGTTCTCGTCCATCACAAAGATATTCTCTGACTCCAGAATGGCTCTGGCCGGCAGATCGTTTTGTACTTTAATCGGCATTGTTTTCTTCCCCCATCATACTCAGGAAATCCTGCTCGGAAATGATCGGAATTCCCAGTTCTTTTGCTTTTTTATTTTTTGACGAATTGGATGTCACGTCATTGTTAATCAGATATGTGGTCTTTGCGGTAACCGAACCGGTGGCCTTACCGCCCCGGGCCTCAATGGCCGCCTGTAATTCCTTGCGGTTGGCAAAATGCTCCACCGAACCGGTGATGACAAAGGTCATTCCGGCAAAGATGGCTGCTTCGGTGTTCTCTGCCTCGTTCTCAATGGTAAGCTCTGCCAGAAGCCCATCCACCGCCTCGCGGTTCTTCTCTGAAGCAAAGTAATCAATCCAGGCATCGGCCAGCACGGCACCGATGCCATCCACTGCCGTCAGTTCTTCCGCTGTGGCATGGCGCATCCTTTCAAAATCATAGCCGAAAGCACGGCACAGCATTTTGGCGTTTGCCAGGCCGATACCTGCCACGCCGATGCCGTATACCACACGCACCAGATTGGTGTTGGAGGCCTTCTTCACCGCCGCCATCAGATTCTCATACGACTTCTCTCCAAAGCCTTCCATGGAAACGATGGCTTCTTTGTGACGGTCCAGATGGAACATATCCGCGTAGCTGTGAATAAAGCCCGCCGCAATGAATTTCTCCAGAGTCGCTTCCGAAAGCCCGTCGATATTTAACGCATCCCGGCTGACCAGCAGGGAGAAACTTTTGATCTTCTTCGCCTGGCAGTCCGGGTTGGTGCAGTATAAGGATTTTACATCGTTCATCTGGCGGATCTGGGTCTCGCCGCCGCAGACCGGACAGATCTTCGGGATTACGATGTTTCCGCTGCGTGTTAAGTTCTCCGCAATCTGCGGGATGATCATGTTGGCCTTATAGACTGTGATGGTATCCCCCACGCCCAGCTCCAGGGCTTCCATGATGCTGATGTTGTGGACACTGGCACGGCTCACCGTGGTGCCCTCCAGCTCCACCGGATCAAAGATCGCCACCGGATTGATGAGACCGGTTCTGGATGCGCTCCACTCAATCTCCCGGAGTGTCGTCTCCCGGATCTCATCGGCCCATTTGAAAGCGATGGAATTTCGCGGGAACTTGGCGGTGCGTCCCAGGGCATCGCCGTAGGCAATATCATCCATCAGAAGTACCAGGCCGTCCGATGGGATATCATAGCTCTGAATGGCTTCCGCAAATTCCGCCACAGCGTCCGGCAGAGTCGCTGCGGTAACTTCTTTGTACTCCACCACATCAAAGCCCTGAGTCTTTAACCATTCAAACTGCTCTTTTCTGGAATTGTGGAAACGGCCATGGTCGGTTCCGTCATCCGGCAATCCAGCCTCTGCCACTGCGTCTCCTGCTGCAGCCGCAGCTTCCGGTCCCACAGCCCGCACCAGCATGAATGCCTCAAAATTCACACTGCGCTTTGCTGTAATCTCGTTATTTAACTGGCGCACCGATCCGCTGCATAAGTTTCTCGGGTTTTTATATTTCGCATCCACATCCTCGATTTCCTCGTTGATGCGGGCAAAATCGGAATATTTGATGATGGCCTCGCCCCGCAGGATCAGCTGACCCTGGTACGGGATGCGAAGCGGCACATTGGAAAACACCTTCGCGTTGTTGGTGATGACCTCACCAATCTCACCGTTGCCGCGGGTGACTGCCTTCACCAGTTCCCCGCCCTCGTAAGTCAGGACAATGGTCAGGCCGTCTAACTTCCAGGACAGAAGGCCCTTCTGGCTTCCCAGCCACTCCTGAAGCACCGGCACCTCCTTTGTTTTATCCAGGGAAAGCATCGGTGCCTCGTGGGCCTCCTTTGGGAGTTCGCTCAACACCTCATAGCCCACCTTCTGGGTCGGGCTTCCGGCCAGCACGGTACCGGTTTCTTTTTCCAGCTCCAGCAGCTCATCATACAGCCGGTCATATTCAAAGTTGCTCATGATCTCGCGGCTTTCCTGATAGTAAGCTCTGGATGCCGCCAGAAGTTCCCGGTGCAGCTCCTTCATGCGCAAGATTTTGTCTTCATTCTGTTTCTGGTCCATGTTCATCACCTGCCTGTTTTTCTCTGTTCTTTCCGATTCTGTTCTGTCCTTTTGTCATCCTGATTTTCCGGGCATTCTCCCCGGTTTCTTGCATGCTTTGACATCCTGCCATACAGTTCGGTCCGACCGTTCGCCTATGCCTCTTCTCCGTCCGGCAGATCTGCCTCCTCACGCTCCATGCGGGCCTGCTCTAACTGCCACTCCAGTTCCTCCAGTTCCTTCAGAGTTGCCCGGCGGAAGTCTCCGGTATTTAATTTACCCAGATGGATATTCATGATACGGACACGTTTTAAGGTTACCACACGATAGCCCAGCTCCGCGCACATCCGGCGGATCTGACGGTTTAAGCCCTGGGTCAGGATAATGCGGAAGGTCTTCGCTCCGGCTGCCTCCACCTTACAGGGTCTTGTGGTCACGCCAAGCTCTTTCAGTTCTACGCCCTCGCGCATTTTCTTTAAGAATGCCGCATTAAACGGCTGATCTACGGTAACCAGGTACTCCTTCTCGTGAAAATTGCCTGCGTGCATGATCTCATTGGCCAGCTCGCCCTGGTTGGTCATGAGCAGAAGGCCCTCCGAGTCTTTGTCCAGGCGTCCCACCGGATACACTCTTGCCGGATATTTGATCAGGTCTACTACGTTGGGAGCACGGTCCTTATCGGAAGTGGTGCAGACGATTCCCCGCGGTTTATTCACCACCAGCAGCACCGGCTTTACCTTTTTGCCGCCTGCTGCCTTTCCCACCGGTTTTCCATCGCAGACAATGATCTCCTGACCTGTTACCTTCTCGCCCATCTCCGCCTTACGGCCGTCAATGGTGACTTTTCCAGCCTCAATGAGGCGGTCTGCCTCGCGGCGGGAGCAGACGCCCTGCTCGCTTAAATATTTATTCAAACGGATCTCTTCCATGATGTTTCCTTTCTCACCGGTCATTCCGGCTCAGTCACTTTTCCATTCCGGCCACGTTTTTTATCCATCCCGTAAGCCGAAAACGGCTATCCCTCCACCAGAGAGATAGCCTGTCTCTTACTTGTGTTCCTTAGTCGTGAATAAACATGGCATCGCCAAAACTAAAGAAACGGTAACGTTCCTTAATTGCTTCGTCATACGCATGCAGTACATGCTCGCGGCCTGCCAGTGCGGAAACCAGCATCACCAGAGTGGACTCCGGCAGATGGAAGTTTGTGATCAGGCAGTCCAGAATCTTGAATTTGTAACCCGGATAGATAAAGATATCGGTCCAGCCGCTGCCGGCCTTTAAGATTCCATCCTCACCGGTGGCAGATTCAATGGTTCTGCAGCTGGTGGTGCCCACGCAAATGACGCGGCCGCCTGCTGCCTTGGTATCGTTGATCTTCTTTGCTTCCGATTCTTCTACTATATAGAACTCCGAATGCATATGGTGCTCCAGCACGTTCTCCACCTTCACCGGGCGGAATGTGCCAAGTCCTACATGCAGAGTCACATGGGCAATCTTTACCCCCATGGCCTCAATCTGAGCCAGAAGCTCCTTCGTGAAATGCAGTCCTGCTGTCGGAGCTGCCGCGGAACCGTCGTGCTCCGCGTACACGGTCTGATAACGGTTCTTGTCCTTTAACTGGTGGGTAATATACGGCGGAAGCGGCATCTGGCCAAGCTGGTCCAGAATTTCCTCAAAAATGCCCTCGTAGGAGAACTGGATCAGGCGGTTGCCCTCATCTACCACATCGATAACGGTACCCTTTAACAGGCCCTCACCAAATACGATCACGGTACCAGGTTTGCACTTCTTACCCGGTTTTACCAGCGTCTCCCAGATATCATTTTCGCGGCGCTTTAATAAAAGCACCTCAATCTTCGCCTGAGTATCTTCCTTTACGCCAAACAGACGGGCCGGAATGACCTTGGTATTGTTGATAACCAGACAGTCGCCCGGTCTTAAATACTCCGTGATGTCACGGAAGTGGCGGTGCTCCATCTCCCCGGTATTCTTGTCCAGAACTAACAGTCTGGAAGAGGAACGGTCCTCCAGCGGATCCTGCGCGATCAGCTCCTGCGGAAGGTCAAAATAAAAGTCTTTTACATTCATGGTTTCCATGGTATTATCTTCTTTCTTTTCTATCTGTGAATCCTGTATTTTTGTTTTCCTGTATCTGCACGGTCAGCCAGATCATACTTTCCTGCCTAGTTTGCCGCAGCAGTTGTTTCTGCGCTCTGCGTTTCTCCAGATGCCGCCTGTGTTTCTGCTCCTGTTTCGGTTCCTGCCTCAGCAGCCGTACTGCCATTTTCTGCGGAGCCGTCTGCTGCGCTTTCCGTATTCCCGGTATCGGTCTCACTGCTCTCAGAGGACTCCTCGTCCCCGATCACAACCGCCGGTTCTTCTCCATTGTCATAAACCGGAGAACCGTCACGGAGCACGCCGTAAACGCTGTTTAAATCCTCATCGGAGCTGAGTGCTTCTTTCAGCTTTACATTCACGCTGGATGCCAGCTTCCGCACCTCTTCCGAGTGATTCGACCGGTCCACAAACTGAAGAACCTCCTCAGAAAGATCCGCGTCATTGATGATGTGATAGTTTCCATCACTGTCCTTCTCCACATAGCACCACATGATCATGGGCGCAACGGTTTTCACAGAATGGAATTTGATATCCGCCAGTGCGTAAACCAGCCAGCTGTCTGAGGTCACACCGTCACGCACATAGGTTGTTACATTCTCAAAATCCTGCACATACTTGGAATTGCTGCGCAGACGGGTCTTCTCGTGTTCCAGCTCCGTAAAGGAAAGACCGGAGATACCGTAAATCTCATTCATGGTATCTGCGTCCGCGCTGGCCCGGGCTGCAAAATACTTTTTCATCAGGCTCAGGATCTCCGGAACACTGTCGTGGGTAAAGGTGTCCGTTGCGTATGGGTCTCCGCTTTCTTCCTCCGCAGTTTCCGCCTCCATTTCCGATTCTGTGTCTGTTTCTTCCTCCGCAGACGCATCATCGGTTTCGGCCGGCATCGTCTCCGTTTCCGTTTCCACTGTTTCCGTTACCGCCGCCGGCTCCGCTGCCCGCTTCTTCCCATAATCCGCAAGTACAATGACGATCATCAGTACAATGACCACCAGCGGAATCACCAGAACCGGAAGCAGCATTTTTTTCTGTGTATCACTATCTTTTTCCTGTAAAAATTTCCAGTCATGTTTCATAAAATCATATCCTCCAAAAGATAGTATCATCATATCAAAATAGGCCCAAAAAATCAACAAATCCCCTTGCAAATATGAAAAAAGTATAGTATCATGATAGAGATGCGTCTGTAGCTCAGTGGATAGAGCAGTGGCCTCCGGAGCCGCGTGCGTAGGTTCGATTCCTATCAGACGCATTTTTTATTAAAGCCTTATATTGAGCGACTTCATCAGAAATTCCGCTTAAAATAAGGCTTTTTATCGTTCTGGATTTTCTTATTACGTTATCGTTTTTCTTATAAAAACGCACTTTTTCTAATTTATGCAACACGAAATGCAACACGGATTTAAAATTTGTTTTTCGGGGTATCTTGCAAAGATTTTTTGCATATGCTATAATGCCGATAGGCAAAAAGATATCAGTATCCATGGTGATACAAAAACGAAAGCCCCTGAGTCTCGACCACTCAGGGGCTTTCTTCCTGTTTTAGGCAGTCAGGCATCTGCAGGCTGGTTACCGTTTACTTATCGCCATCCAACCATTTGATGATGTAGTGGCAGGCTACACCAGCCGCGACAGCGACAATAAAAGATATCAGATATTCCATGGCAATACACCCCCTTTCCTTACCGGTATAGGGGCGGTAACATTGGCATTATAGCATATATGCGTGATTTAAACCATAAGATTTGTTTCGATGTCGCTATCGGACGTTTTTATTGTTATTCATGTAAAGCTTTTTCACCGCATTATGCACATTTTTTCTTTGCAGATCATAATTGGACAGACCATTTGCATTGTTATTTTTTTGTTTATTTTGTCTTTCGCGGCTTCCTATGTTACAATCATTCTCATCCAATAAATACTCAGGAGGACTTTCCCTATGTTAATCAGAACCGCAACCATAGAAGATCTGGATGTTGTCACTGCCGTCGAGGCAGAGTGTTTCCCGCCCGCGGAGGCCGCTACCCGCGCCGACTTTGAGCACCGCCTCTCCCACTACGCCAGCCACTTCTGGCTCATGTTCGATGAAAATAAGCTCATTGCCTTTGTGGACGGCATGGTCACTGACGAAGCTGACCTGACTGATGAAATGTACAAGCGTGCCGAACTCCACAACGAAAACGGTGCCTGGCAGATGATTTTCGGCGTCAACACCATCCCGGAATACCGCAAGCACGGCTATGCCGGAGACCTCATCAAACGCGCCATCTCCGATGCAAAAGCCCAGGGCCGCAAGGGACTGGTGCTGACCTGCAAGGATAAACTTATCCATTACTACGCAAAGTTCGGATTCGTAAATGAAGGCGTCTCCGCATCCGTCCACGGCAACGTAACCTGGTATCAGATGCGCCTGACCTTCTGATTTCGATTTTTTTGCAGAGCCAATACAGCAGGAAATGAATGAGACTGACTTCCGGTATTTTCCGCATATCTGGTTGTTTGCATCTCGATCACACGTGTCCGAATGCAGCGGATTTTCATCCGATGCAGGCGAACGCGTGTTGTGAGAGCAAGCAAACAACGATATGTGAAAATAAAGGAAGTCGGTCTCTTTCATTTCCGGACCTTATTCGTTCCGTCCCCTGATTTTTATATTGCTAGTAACTGTTCAGTACCCTCACAGTTACGGGCAAAAATCCATTGAAAATTGCCTTCGGCAATGGGATTTTTGCCTGCAAGCCCATGTTTTCATACGGTCAGCGCAGTGAATGCGCAGACCTACTGAACAGTTACTATTGCTACAGCGACAATCCGCCCCGTGCTCTTGCGCGTCTGTCGCGGATGGACTGGATCACCGGAACCAGGAACATGGCCACAAGGCCGCCTGCGAACCCGTTGTTGTAGAGGTTCATGCCTCCGTACACGATTCCTACATTCAGCGCTACGGAAGAATGCAAAAATCCCGCGATCACACCGGCGATGATTCCAAACTCACCGGCAATCGGTGCCAGAGTGGTAGAAAGAAGCAGAGCAAGGATCGCCGATGGGTCGGTGATGTTCCAGCTTTTTGCCTCACTGGCAATCAGCACTCCGGCCATGACCGGAAGAATATTGCGCAGGTGCTTACCGGTAGCACTGAAGCCCACCACGGTAAAGATTCCGCCGATGGTCGGACCATTTAAATCACCGCCCACCATCACCACAAACAGCATGGTAACCAGGCCATTCACACCCATATTGATCATGACGGCCGCGCCGCCCTCGGACTTGTAATAATCCGTACCACCCAGGCCGTAGGACCGCAGGATACTGCGGTAATCCTCCAGCGCCATGGGATCGGTAATGATACCATACAGGATCATGACACCAAACAGGATGGACAGCAGAATGATAAAGGTCTGATTCTGCCCGGTAAACCAGATCAGGCGGGATTCAATGGTTACGCCAAAGGATTTCAGGATAGACACGATCACCGTCGCAATAATGCCTCCCGCAAATCCCACGTTGTAAAGGGAATAACCCTTATGAGAATAATGCACATGGGTACTTAACGGTGGCAGCACGAATCCGATGATAATGCCCGTAGCCGCGCACAGAAGAAGCCGCAGCGGAAGCGGCAGGTCCACAATGTGCATAACCTGGCTCACGATGGGCGAAAGGCTCGTCCCGTAAAATCCCACATACAGATAACGCTTCACAGTCGTCTTATGGTACTTTGCGTACAGGAATACGCCCACCAGGATCATCCAGATGTTTAGCAGGTTCTTTCCGAACAGGGAAAATCCAAACATCAGACAGGTGGATGTGACGGTATGACCGTCAAAATTCATATCCAGAGCGTACATGATGCCGATACAGATCAGTGTCAGTACACCGGCATTTACAAAGGCCGCGCCCACACCTCCGATCACGAAATAGTCCGTGATCAGAAAGTCCGGCTCCCGTATGATCTGCACGATTCCCTGCAGAATTTCATCCACCGGCTGCATGAACAGCCCCGCCACAATAAAATACAGCGGAAGCAAAGACAGGATCAGAAAGCATTTCTTCTTTGAAAGGGGTCTCTGTATTCCAAATCGATTCATCGATTCCTCCATTATCCAAGGAATGCAGTTACTCCGAAATAGAACAGCACGATGACGCCCAGCACGATCCGGTAATAACCAAATACCTTAAAGTTATTCTTTCGGATATAGCCCATCAGGAATTTGATGGAGTACACCGATACTACAAAAGCGATCACCATACCGGCGATCAGGTAAAACAGCTCCAGTCCGGTGAAATGGAAACCGAACTTCACAAGCTTTAACAGGCTGGCGCCAAACATGACCGGAATTCCCAGGAAAAAGGAAAATTCCGCTGCCGCGCTGCGGGAGCAGCCCAGGATCATGGCGCCTAAAATGGTGGAACCGGAACGGGAAGTACCCGGCACCAGGGAAAGCACCTGGAACAGGCCGATGAAAAATGCGGTCCGATAAGAAATCTGTCCGGTGCGCTGGATTGGAAAATCCGTGTACTGGTTATGGTTCTCCAGCACAATAAACAGCACGCCATAGATGATCAGGGTGGCGGCTACCACATATCCGTTGTAGAGATGCGCATCCATCCAGTCATCCAGCAAAAGTCCCAAAACCGCTGCCGGAATGCAGGCCACCACGATCTTCATCCAGAGTCTTATGGTACTCACCTTCTGGGCCCTTGTCTTTCCCGGATCAAAGGGATTCAGACGCCGGAAGTACAAAACAACCACTGCCAGAATCGCGCCCAGCTGAATGACTACCCGGAACATGGACATGAACGCGTCTGTCACGTTTAAATGGATGATCTCATCCACCAGGATCATATGGCCGGTACTGCTGATGGGAAGCCATTCGGTAAAGCCCTCCACAATACCCAGCACCAGAACCTTTAAGAATTCAATAAAATCCATAATTCTGCCTCATTTCTTTCTTGTCATTTTTATAACAATTCAAAGGATTATTTTACCACATTTTCAATCTGCCAGTCAATCGGCGTCAGCCCGTTCGCCTCTAAAAAGGCATTGGTCTTGCTGAAGGGCCTGCTGCCGAAAAAGCCCCGGTACGCGGAAAGGGGGCTCGGATGCGGTGCCTCCAGGATCAGGTGTTTCGGATTGTTTAACATGGACTTTTTCATCTGGGCCGGTCTTCCCCAGAGGATGAATACCATCGGGCGGTCCTGCTCATTTAAAATCTTAATGGCCGCGTCGGTAAACTCCTCCCAGCCAATGCCGTGATGGGAATTGGCTGCATGGGCACGCACGGTCAGCACCGTGTTAAGCATCATGACGCCCTGCTTCGCCCATTTGACCAGATATCCGTTGTTCGGTATGTAACAGCCCAGATCGTCGTGCAGCTCCTGGTAGATGTTCACCAGGGACGGCGGGATCTCCACATCCGGCTTCACGGAGAAGCACAGACCGTGGGCCTGACCTACGTTGTGGTAAGGGTCCTGTCCCAGAATTACCACTTTTACCTCTGATAATGGCGTAAATTCAAACGCATTGAAAATATCATTCGGATCCGGAAACACCTGCCGTGTCTCGTATTCGTGTTTTACTGTCTCGTACAGTTTCTTATAATATGGCTTCTTAAACTCCCCGCTTAACGGGCCCAGCCAGTCATTTGCAATGGCTCCCATAGCTTCTCCTTTCATTTCCGGTGCTGCTTTTCCATGCACGGTACCCTGCCAGAAGCGCTGAGACCTTGCACGCAGCTCCTTTCATCACAGCCGCACGGAAATGCCCCGCTCCCGCAGATACTGCTTCAGGTCACGGATTTCCAGTTCCTTATAGTGGAACAGGGATGCCGCCAGCGCCGCGTCTGCCTTTCCCTTCGTCAGGGCATCGTAGAAATGCTCCTTCTTTCCAGCGCCGCCGGAGGCAATGACCGGAACCGACACGTTCTCTGCAATCAGGGAAGTCAGCTCATTGTCATAACCAGCCTTGGTTCCGTCACAGTCCATGCTGGTAAGCAGGATTTCTCCGGCACCCAGGGAATCTGCCTTCATGGCCCACTCCACGGCGTCCAGCCCAGTGTCAATGCGACCGCCATTCTTGTATACATTCCAGCCGGAGCCATCTTCCCGGCGTCTGGCATCTATGGCCACCACCACGCACTGGCGGCCGAACTTATCTGCCGCGTCGCTGATCAGTTCCGGTGTATTAATGGCAGAAGAATTGATGGAAATCTTATCCGCGCCCTCTCTCAAAAGCCTGCGAAAATCTTCCACGGTGCGGATGCCACCGCCCACCGTAAACGGGATAAACACGGTCTCTGCCACCCGGCGCACCATGTCCACCACGGTCTCTCTTGCGTCGGAAGACGCCGTGATATCCAGAAATACCAGCTCATCGGCACCGGCTTTGTCGTAGGCTGCCGCAATCTCCACCGGATCTCCGGCATCCCGCAGATTCACGAAATTCACACCTTTTACCACCCGCCCGTTGTGAACATCCAGGCAGGGAATGATTCTTTTTGTAAACATATGCTGTACCTCCCGCAAACTGTCCTGTCTGTTACAGGCTGATGAAATTTTTCAGGATCTGAAGTCCCACCTCACTGCTCTTTTCCGGATGGAACTGGCAGGCAAACACATTGCCCTGCTCCACCGCCGCGTGAATGTGGGTGCTGTATTCCGTAGTAGCCGCCACGATTTCCGTATCCGCTGCTTTTAAGTAATAGGAATGTACAAAATACACATAGGATCCGTCCGGAACTCCGGCAAACAGCCTGGTTCCCGGTTTGATTTCCAGGGAATTCCAGCCCATGTGCGGAATCTTCAGGCCCGGGCAGTCCGGAATCTTTAAGATCTCGCCCTTTAAGATGCCAAGGCCTTCCACACCGTCGCTCTCATCACTGCGTTCAAATAAAAGCTGCAGGCCCAGGCAGATGCCAAGAAGCGGCGTCCCCTTCTTTACCGCACTGCGGATCACATCCACCAGTCCATACTGATGCAGGCGCTCCATGGCGTCGCCAAAGGCACCCACGCCCGGCAGAATCAGCTTGTCTGCCGCAAGAATGGTTTCTTTATCTCTTGTTACAACCGGCTGCTCGCCCAGGGCGATCAGCGCTTTTTCCACACTTCGTATATTTCCGGCATCGTAGTCAATAATTGCTATCATCGGTCTCCTCCATGTAGTTGCTGGTTATCAGTTCGAATTTATTCTACATTATAATCACTTTTTATGATCCAGTCTACCGAATTTTGATGCACGCCCTGCGCCCGGTCTTTTAGTTCTTCCGTTGTCTGCGGGAAGGTCTGGTTCACCCGCAGGAAAAAGGAGCACTGATTAAAAAATGCAGTCTTCTCAAAGGGGAAGCGGATCACGCCCGGATTCGCAAAGCCCACGCCAAGTTCCAGAATCACCAGGTCCTTGTTGAAGGTTCCGGTCAGCCACTGGGTGTAGCGGGACCACTGGGGCAGATATCCTTCCTCTATGTACGGATGGGCCTCGATGGTATTGCCGGTTAACGGCGCGCCGCAGTGCGGGCAGATGCCGGACGGAATCTCATCCGGTTCCCAGATATCCTTCGTGCATCCGGCGGAACACTGCTTCCAGGTCTCATTGCCGCAGGGTGCCACAATACGCTGCACCCGCTTGTCCTTCGGTTTTTCCTTCACCGGAAACAGGCGGTCCATCATTGCCTGGGTCTGCTCGTCCGCAGCCGGACAGGACACCTCCTCCATGTGAATTTCTTCTGTCACGGCTGTCTCGTTTTCACTGCCTAGCTTTGTATCAAAAATCAGCGCGTCCGTGGCCATGGTAATGATGAAGTAATCCTTATCCTTCACCAGGTCATACAGCTTCTCATAAGCTTCCCTGAGCCGCGCCTCCTGAGCCGCGTCCCCGCGTTTCCATTTCCACTCTTCGCCCAGGCCGATCAAAAGCTTCTGACAGCCGGTCAGGCGTCCGCGTATCTTCTCTGTATCCATGTTCATCCTCCTGAAATTTCCAGTTCTATCTTTCTGCTATCTGTTTATGCATTCGGCACAGGTTCTCCGTGTACTTCTTCATATACCTCAAACCATGCCATACACTGCTCATGCCACCGTTTCCAGGCCTCATCCCGCTGCGCCTTCGCGGCTGCCACATTCTCTGGCAGTCCCGGTATCATGTCCTCCGTCAGTCCTGCTGCCTCCACGACCGGCATTTCCGCAGGCTCCACATCTGCCCCGGTATCCGCGCTTGTCCGCGCCGCACCATCCGGCATCCAGTACGCTTCCGACATCTTCCAATCATCCAAAAGTCCCTGGTACTCTGCCTCCAGCCGTCCATACTCCAGCTCCTCCGGCTCCAGCTTTTCGTATACCAGCCGCAGCTTCCAGTCCGCGTAGGCTTCCTCCGTGGAAAATTCGCGAAGCCGGTGACGCTCCGCCTTCGGCACGGCACGCATGCCTTCCAGCAAAGCAGCATCCTCCGCCTTTACCTGAGCAGAAAGCTCTTCTCCGTACTCCTCCGCTTTCTGTTTCTTCTCCAGATAATGCTCGTACCCGAACGGATAGTACATCGGACCGTTCTCCTCAAAGATCAGCACACTCCGGGCCACCTGACGGATAAAATACCGGTCGTGGGACACAAACAAAATGGTTCCCTTATAAGCCTGAAATGCCGACTCCAGTGTCTCCTTCGCCTGCACATCCATATGGTTGGTGGGCTCGTCCAACACCAGAAAGTTTGGCCGGCTCTGCAACAGCTCCGCCAGCACCAGCCGCGCCTTCTCGCCGCCGGATAAATCACTCACCCGCCGGGATGCCAGCTTTCCGGGAAACAGATACATGCCCAGAATGTTGCGCACCTCTTTCTCCGTCATGGATGGAAACAGGTCATGAAAATGCTCCGCTACTGATTTCTCCGACTGAATTTCCGCGGAGTGCTGGTCAAAATACCCGATGGTGATGTTGTTTCCCAGCACACACCGCCGTTCCACCGACTTATCCTTCTCCTGAAACGGCTGCAGAAGTCCTGCCACCGTCTTTAGAAACGTGCTTTTCCCGGCTCCGTTGGCCCCCAGAATCCCTATCTTCTGTCCGCGGCGGATCCGCAGGGTAATCTCTAAAAGTGCCCGGTCATAGCCGATCTTCAAATGCGCTGCCTCAAACACCCACTTGCTGCCCGGAATGAGCGGTTCGATATCTCCGGTAAACAGATGGACATCATCCTCCACCGATTTTTCCACCCGTTCCATGCGCTCCAGCTGCTTTTTCTTCGCCCGGGCAAAGGAAGCCTTGGTGGGCTTGTGCCGGAACCGCTCAATCACGCCGTTTAACCGGTCTTCTTCCTCTTTCTGCCGTTCCCAGGCTTTTCGCTGCCGTTCGATGCGTTTTCGTTTTTCCGCCCGGTATTCACTGTAATTACCCGCGTACCGGGTCAGCTTCCCATCAGAAACCTCCACCACAGCCTCTGCCACCTGATCCAGGAAGAAGCGGTCATGGGACACCAGCACCACCGCGTGCTCATAGCGCTTTAGATACTGCTCCAGCCACTGGATCGTGGCAATGTCCAGGTGATTGGTCGGTTCGTCCAACAGCAGAATATCCGGCTTTTCCAGAAGCAGGCGGATCAGCGCGATCTTTGTCTGCTCGCCGCCGGAGAAATCTCCGATCTTTTTATGCTTATCTGCTCTGGCAAATCCGAATCCGGTAAAGATTCGGTCATATTCCTGCTCGTATTCAAACCGTTCCCTTGCAAAGGTATCCCGAAACGGGCACGCCGCCAGCAGGATTTCCTCCACCGTCTGTTCCCGGTCCGAAAAAGCCTGCTGCCGCAGCATCCCCACAGTCAGCTGGCGGGAGCACGTCACGCCGAGCCCCTGCCGCTTATCATCCCGGTCCAGGGAAAGCTCCCCCGCGATCAGGCGAAGCAGCGTAGTCTTTCCAGCGCCATTACGCCCCACCAGGGCAATCTTTTCATTTCCTTTTATCTCAAAATCCACATGGGACAAAATCACATGTCCGCCCGCCGAAACGGTACCGTCTGTAATCTGATATAACATAAAAACCTCTTTTCTCTGCTACTGGTAACAGTGTAGCAAAAAAAAGAGGCTTTTAAAAGTTTTTTACCGTATCTTTTTATTTCTCCACAGATTCATAATGCACGCCGGTTTCCCCGTGAACTTCCCGGACCAGTCCTTCCTGTTTCAGATGGTCCAGATGCGCAAAGCACTCCCCCAGGGCAAACCAGCGCTGGGCCGGCGGGAAATCATCCCAGCCATTGCAATGGATCTTCCATTTCATGCAGCCCGTAATGTCATAAAGACAGGGCTTCTTCACCGGGTCATGCTGCAATTCACGGACGATCCTCAGACAGTCTGCCAGACGCTTCTTATGATGTTCCTTCAGCTGGCTGATCCGAAGCTTCGTGTCCCCCGCCTCCCGGTGTCCCGGAAGCGGCAGGGTAACCGGATAAGCGGCTATCTTGTCCAGACTCCTTAAATAATCTCCAAGGGAGTCTGGCACATCCCACCAGTCCGTGATATTCGGCGTAATGTCAAACAGCACGTGATCTCCCAGAAGCATGGCGCCGGTGCCACAGACTTCAAAGCAGAAATGTCCCGGCGTATGCCCCGGTGTCCAGATGGCCCGCAGCATATACCGGCCCGCAGGGATCATATCTCCCTCTTCAAGAAGGGTATAATCCCGGAACGAAAGCGGCGCTGCCATGGTTCTGGATGGCGTACAGGCCAGCATTGCCTGCAAAAGATCTTCCGCAATCCCGTTTTCCCGGAACCGTTCGGATCGGTGTTCCTGCAGGGTTCCATCCATAAACCGGTAATCCTCCCGGCTGATATATACCTTTCCACCCGGCCGGATCAGCTCCGGCGCATTCCCACTGTGGTCTGCGTGAAGGTGGGTCAGCAGAATATCGGTATCCTCCATGGATACGCCTAGCTGTGCCAGTCCTTCCAGAAGCGCTTTTTTACACCCTTCTGTCCGGAATCCGGTATCCACCAGCAGATTGCGTCTCCCCGTCTCCCTGCTGCCCAAAAACAGATAGCTGTTTAACTCCTTGAGCGGGTTTCCTTCCAGCGGGACCGGGATCCGGAATACCCCGGGCAGTACCTCTCTGATATCATAGGTGGTCATCTCTAAATCCTCCGCGTTCTGCAATTCCTTACAGGAAAAGAGCGGGACACATCTGCATCCCGCTCTCTCTTATAAAGGTTCGTTTTCCAATCAGTCTTTTGCTTCTACCTTATCCAGCTCCTCGATGATTGCCGGGATCACTTTGTACAGATCACCCACAATACCAACGTCTGCGATCTCAAAGATCGGTGCGGACTCGTTGGTGTTGATGGCAACGATCAGCTCGGAATCCTGCATACCTGCTACATGCTGGATAGCGCCGGAAATACCGCATGCAAAGTATACCTTCGGTTTTACGGTGGTACCGGTCTGTCCTACCTGGTAGGAGTGGTCGATCCAGCCTGCGTCAACTGCTGCACGGGAAGCTGCGACAACGCCGCCCAGCTTGTCAGCCAGCTGCTTTAATAAGTCGAAGCCTTCCGGCTTGCCAAGTCCCATACCGCCGGAAACGATGATCTTCGCGTCGGTCAGGGAAACGGTCTCCTTTAAGCTCTTTACGATTTCCAGAACCTTGGTACGGATCTCGCCTTCCTTGAAGGAAACGTTTAATTTTACTACCTCGCCCTTACGGCCTTCCTGGTACTGTGCTTTTTCCATAACACCAGGACGTACGGTAGACATCTGCGGTCTGTGATCCGGGCAGATGATGGTTGCCATTAAGTTTCCACCGAATGCCGGACGGGTCTGCTGAATCTTCTTGTCAGTCGGGTCAATCTCCAGCTTGGTGCAGTCTGCGGTCAGACCGGTGTTGCAGTTAACTGCCAGACACGGGCCAAGGTCACGTCCGATGTGGGTAGCGCCTAACAGAACGATCTCCGGTTTGTACTCTTCAATTGCCTTGCCAATGGTAATGCTGTACGCATCGGTACGGTAATCCTTTAACTCCGGATCATCTGCCAGATATACCTTGTCTGCGCCATAGGCGAACAGCTCATCGGTCAGTCCCTCTACTTTATCACCAAGAAGTACGGCACACAGCTCGCATCCAACTGCGTCAGCCAGCTTGCGGCCCTCTCCGAGCAGCTCGATTACTACCGGCATGATTTTGCCTTCTCTCTGCTCTGCAAATACCCATACGCCTTTGTAGGCGCTTAAATCCTTTACGTCTGCCATTTCTTCGTACCCTTTCCTTTCACTTGTGCTTAGATGTAATGCTTCTCGACCAGTTTGCCTACAAGCTTTGCACCCATCTCCTGAATGCTGCCCTCAAGCATTTCGCCCTTGCCCTTCTGCGGTGGGGTGAAGGAACGGAATACACGGGTAGGAGAAGCTTTCAGTCCACAGTCTGCCGGATCCAGGTCAACTGCAACGTGATCCCATACGGTAATCTCTTTCTGGTAAGCATCTACGATACCGCCAATGCTCATATATCTTGGGGTGTTTAACTCTTTTACAGCGGTTAACAGGCACGGCATGCCAACTTCGATCACCTCGTAACCATCCTCGAGCTGTCTCTGAACGATCACCTTGTCACCCTCAACTTTGTAATCCTGTACATAAGTAACAACCGGAACACCAAGTCTCTGGCCGATCTGCGGTCCTACCTGAGCAGTATCGCCATCGATTGCCTGACGGCCTGCGAAGATGATGTCTACCTTGCCCAGCTCGTTTACCTTGCGGATGCCGGCTGCGATGGTGGTAGAGGTTGCACAGGTATCTGCGCCGCCGAATACACGGTCACTTAACAGATAAGCTTCATCAGCGCCCATTGCCAGGCACTCACGCAGCATGTAGGTTGCCTGTGGCGGTCCCATAGTTAATACTGCAACGGAGGTTCCCTCCGGGTCTTTGTCCTTTAACTGAAGTGCTGCCTCCAGCGCGTTTGCGTCATCCGGGTTTAAGATACTCGGAACGCCCTCACGGATCAGGGTTCCCTTAACCGGATCAATCTTTACTTCTGTGGTGTCTGGCACCTGTTTTACACATACTAAGATCTTCATTGTGGTCTGCTCCCTCCTAATTACTTCAGTAATTTACCAGAAATTACCATCTGCTGTACCTGGCTGGTTCCTTCGTAGATCGTGAATACACGGCAGTCACGGAACATACGCTCAATCTTGTAATCCTTGATGAAGCCGTATCCACCATGGATCTGAACGGTCTTTGCAGCAATCTCGTTGCAGACCTCAGATGCGTAGAATTTTGCCATGGAAGCTGCCATGGAAGCATCCTGACCGTTATCGATCAGCCATGCGGTCTTGTAAACCAGGTTCTTGGCTGCTTCAAGCTTGGTTGCCATCTCAGCGATCATAAATGCGATTGCCTGGAACTTTGCGATCGGACGGCCAAACTGTTTTCTCTCTTTTGCGTACTTGATTGCCTCATCCAGACAGCCCTGTGCAACACCGATGGACTGTGCGGCAACACCCATACGTCCGGTATCCAGAGTCTTCATTGCGTTGATGAAGCCCTTGCCTTCCTGGCCAAGCAGGTTGTCTTTATGTACGCGTACGTTCTCCAGAATGATATCACTGGTTGCGCAGCCTACAACACCCATCTTCTTCTCCGGCTTACCACAGGATACACCCTCCTGCTTCATGTCTACGATGAAAGCGGAAATGCCTCTGGTTCCCATGCTCATGTCGGTCTTTGCGTATACAACAGCCCAGTCAGCCAGCGGTGCCATGGTGATGAAGGTCTTACGGCCATTCAGAATGTAGTAGTCACCGTCTTTAACTGCGGTGGTCTGCATGCCGCCTGCGTCGGAACCTGCGCCCGGCTCAGTCAGGGCGAAGCAGACTTTCTTCTCGCCGGTTACAACCGGACGTAAATATTTCTCTTTCTGCTCAGCGTTTCCGGAAAGAAGGAACGGACCGCCGGAAAGGGAGTTCGGAGAGGAAACATAGATACTTGCGACACCAGATACTCTCGCGATCTCTTCCATAACGATAACGTAGGAACGCGCGTCTCCGCCCTGTCCGCCATACTGTTTCGGAACCTTAATTCCGAAGAAACCGGCTTTTGCCATCTTGTCGAGGATTTCCTCCGGGAAAACCTCCTCTTCCTCGACTTTATCGAGGACTTCTTTTGTCAGCTCTGTCTCTGCAAATTCTCTTGCCAGTTTTCTGACCAGCTCATGCTGCTCTGTGAAAAATGCTTCTGCCATCTTGCTCTATTTCCTCCTTCATACATGCTTGTCGTAACTGCTCAGTACCTTTACAGTTACTTTGTATCTGAACCGGATTGCTCCGGCTGTACACTTATCCTTTTGCGCCGCCATCCAGCTCACGCTGTTTTGCGGCACGCTCCGCTGCTTCTTTGCGCAGCTCTTTTAACTCAATCTTACCACTTGCGTTCATGGGGAATTCCTCAAACCAGAATACATAGGCCGGAACCTTGTAGTCTGCCAGATGCTTCTTTAAATAGGAAAGCATCCGTTCTTTGTCGATCTGCGCTCCCGGCTTCGGAATGACGCAGGCCGCAATTTCTTCCTGAAGAACCTGAGCCGGAACACCTACTACCTTAACATCCGCGACTCCCTCATACCGGCGGATCGCAAGCTCAATCTCCTGCGGGGAAATATTTTCTCCCGCGCGGATGATCATCTCCTTGATGCGCCCGGTAATGTGAAGCTCGCCCTTTTCGTCAAAGTAACCGGTATCTCCAGTCCTCAGCCATCCGTCTTCTGTAAAGACTTTGGCGTTGGCTTTCGGTAAATGGTAATACCCAAGCATGACATTGTAGCCCTGAACCTGGATTTCTCCATTTTTCCCCGCCGGTACTTCCTTCCCGGTTCCAAGATCCACGATGCGTGCCTTCACATGTTCGATCACATGCCCGGCCGATAGCGCCTTGACCTCGTTCGGATCGTCCCAGTCCGCAATGGCAATGCAGGGCGACGTTTCTGTCTGTCCGTAGGACGGCTGCAGATGCATCTGCGGAAACCGTCTGCAGATTTCCAGAAAATCTTCCGGGGTACACGGGGAACCTGCAATGATGCCAGATCTCAGATTCGGCGCCTGTCTTCCCGCATACTTCGGTTTGCGGATCAATGCGAGAAACATGCTGGGAACACCATTTAATATGGTACATTCATACTTGTCAATGGCATCCCACACATGGGCTGTCCGAAAATACGGGATCAGGCACATATCCATGCCGCCTGTGATACAGGCGATCACACCAGCCGTGATACCGAAACAGTGAAACAGCGGTACGGTGATGCACATCTTGTCCGAAACACCCCAGTGCATAGCCTCCACCATGGCACGGCTGTTGTTGATCAGCTGCTCATGGCTCAGCAGGATTCCCTTCGGAAGGGATGTGGTGCCGGACGTAAAGATCATGCAGGCCGCGTCCTCCGGCTGTACCTGGCTTTTTAATTCCTGAATGCGGGCCAGAACCTCCGGTGACTTTTCCCGGCGGCCGAAGCTGTCCGGACTCATCCAGGTTCCCGCTTCCTTTTCATCCAGATGGAGGAAGCGTTTTACCTTTGGCGTATCCTGCCGGATGTCCGCGATCACATCGTCGTAGACAATGTCCTTACAGCCAGCGCCGCAGAATACATATTCCACATCGGAATACTGGAGGATGCCCTTCAGTTCCTCATCCCGGTAGCAGGTGTTGATCAGCACCGGAACGGCCCCGATCTTCACCAGCGCAAGAAAGGTAAATACCCAGTTCGGGCTGTTGACACTCCAGATTCCCACGTGGGTTCCCCGGGTGACTCCCATATCATCCAGCCGGCCGGCCATCAGGTCTGAGGTTTCATCCAGCTGCGCGAAGCTGCAGCTCCAGCCAAACATTTCCATGGCGGTATGGTCTCCGATCACGGCTGCCTGCTCCTTCAGATACTGCCCGATTGTTTTTCTCATCAGTTCCATGTTCTCTCCAACTTGTATACAAGTCATTGCCGCATAGAGGGCTGCGTGGCTTCTGCGCCCGCGCAGCCCTGTTTCCTTACTGTAATGCTAAGGAACACTCTTTATGCTTTTTTCGGATCTTCCCAGATATAAAGAGTTCCGTTTGCTTTCAGTGCATCAATCTGCTCATCATTATAACCGATTTCCTTCAGAACATCAACACCCTGCTCACCGATTAACGGTCCACGTCTGTAATCCGGAACACCCATATTTTCAAACTTAACAGGTGTACGAACCAGTCTTCTGGTATTGCCATTAGAATAGGTCATATCGTAGAAGCAGTTATTTGCCTCTGCCTGCTTATCGTTGCGGATCTCGATCCAGTTCTGGCACAGTGCGAACGGAATATCTGCTGCAGTCAGGATTTCTCTCCATTCTGCTGCGGTCTTCTTTTCGAAAGCTTCCATAACAATATCATAAACTTCCGTAGTCAGACCCTTTTCCTGACAGGTCAGGATCGGGAAGTAATTCTCATTCTCTACCAGATCCTCACGGCCTACTGCTGCAATGAACTTCTTGTAATAGGTGTTGTAATCCGGCATACAGGTCTGAATATAACGGTCATCTGCGGTATGCCATGCGGAGTTGAACGGGTTAGCACCATTGCGGATGTTGATCGGATACTGCTGTGCAATACCTTCATAGTTGGATGCCTGAACCATCATGCCCATGTTATATACAGCACTCTCAAACAGGGAGGTCTCAACCTTCTCACCAACACCCTTGGTCTTTGCCTGATATAATGCAGCCAGAATACCGGCTACCAGGTTCATGCCTACGTTGTGGTCACCGACACCAGGTGCACCGTTAAACGGAACATCGCTTCTCTGACGCAGCGTCTCAAAGTATCCGCCTCTTGCGAAGAATGCGGTAAAGTCAAATCCCGGAAGATCCTTATCCGGACCATACTCACCATAACCGGTACAGATTGCATAAACCAGCTTCGGATATCTTTCCTTTAAGGTTTCATAGTCAAGACCAGCTCTCTGAAGAGCCTGCACGCGCCAGTTGGTGATCAGGACATCTGCGGAATCCAGCAGCTTGAAGAATGCCTCCTTGCCCTCCGGAGTTTTCATGTTCAGGGAGATACATCTCTTATTACCATTCTCCAGATCCCAGGTTGTATTCTCATACATATCTAACGGACGTCCCTCAGACGGAGCGGTATATCTTAACGGATCACCCTTTGCGGACTCAATTTTAATAACATCTGCTCCAAGGTCAGCCATAAATCTGCCTGCGGTTGCCGCAGCGATAAAGGTTGCCAGTTCAATAACTTTTACACCTTCCAATGGTTTGCTCATTTTATGTTACACTCCTTTTTGAAAAATATAGTGTTCCTAACAGATTCAGTCTTTGGTATCGAACTTGGTAGCTGCCATATGTACCAGATACGGGATCATGATAACCGGAATGGTTAAGTAACCAAGGTATTTGTAGCCTACTGCCACGATCTTATTCAGGCCAAGCTGTGCGATACCAAATGCTACTACGGTACAGATCAGGGTAACAACGATAACCTTTACACCCGGTTTTGCAGTCGGATCAAAGTTTTTGTCCAGAGAAGAACATACACGGTTGGACATACCTGCGATCATGTTTACTGCAGTAGATACAGAACCAAGTACGATCAGGATGGAAATGATCGGACGAAGCACGCCCGGTGCCACGCCTCTGTTTACCAGGATCAGCAGCGGAATGCTCTCGGTTGCGAAGTTCGGATCATTTGCGATTGCCATCAGACCAACAACAGCCATCAGGCAGATCAGAACGTTTACGAAAAATCCCTGAACCATAGAGGTCTTCGCGTCATCCGGAGATGCGAACGGTTTTGCGTGCTGTACTAACAGACCGATGGATGCCAGCTGGAAAGCTGCATATACGAAGCCGATCCACAGTGCCTTGCCAAACGGTGCCGGATTTGCCATGCTCGCGGAAATGTTTGCGGAAATATCACCCCACTGTGCGATGATGTTCGGAATATAAACGATCAACAGTCCCGCAACAATCAGTACCGATAAAGTAGCAGCCACTTTACGTACTACGTTGGTGCCATATACAGCTACCGCAAAAATAAAGATTCCTACAAAGATCGTTCCAACCCAGTGATTAATGCCAAACGCACTTTCCATAGTACTTACGCCGGTTGCGAATGCTGCTGCCGGAGCTACGCATATCGTCACAATATATACCAGCTCATACAGGTTGGAAAAAATCGGAGCATACTTACCGTAAAAACTGTTGTTAAAGCTTCTGTAATCGTATACCTCATGCTTCTTGGCGTATTTCAGTGCGTACCACTGGAAGAAGGCGCCTAAAAACTGAGTCATGATACAGGTTACAAAAGCCCAGATTCCAAATTGAACAAAATACTGACGCAGCTGGTTTCCGGATGCGAAACCGCCGCCAAACTGTGTCGTAAACCATACAAATGCAACACCAACTGTTACTGACATTTTGTCTTTACTAATCATAATGTCGTCCCCCTATCTTTCTTTAACCGGGCAATTTGTGAGGTGTCTGCCTGACAAATGCCCGCAGTCCCTTTTATGCCGGACGGGCATTCCCACCCGCCCGGCGTTGTGACATTTTTTACTATAACACTTTGATTACAGCATTTCTTTGAATGCCTGGATCATGGTTGCTGCCTGCTCGTAGTTTACCATCTGGCGGTCAACCTCGATATTTAAGTTCATGAGACCTGCCTTTTCGCATGCTCTCTTGATCGGAACGTAGTCGAACTCCTCCGGATCACAGAACTTGGTCATCAGAACGATGATGCCCTTTGCGTCATGAGCCTTTGCCTGCTCAACGATGTAATCCACACGTTTCTTTTCCTTATCATAAAGGAGTGTGCAGTTGTCCATGTTCGCGAATTTCTGTGCCAGTGCGTCTACCGGGTTATCCATCTCCGGAGTATCGGTACGGTACTGTCTGGTCTCGTCTGCCACATCGTCTGCAACGATCTGGATGCCGTTGTCATCGAAGATCTTTAACAGGCCAGGTGCATCTGCCAGGATGCCGCTTACCAGAACGCGTGCGGTGCGGGTGCTCTTCGGGCCGGCTAACAGCTCTGCGGTCAGCTTTTTTACGATTGCGGTGTGCTCTTCCGGAAGCATGAACCATGCGCTCTTGAATACATCGCTTCTCTCAGCTGCTGTGATGTCTGCGTTTGCTGCTGCCTCGGAGAATGCTCTCATGGCTGCGTTGTGCTCGTTGTATACTTTGATGGACTCAGACAGAGCGAACTCGGAGAAATGTGCTCCGGTTGCAACGGTCAGGTCATTGATGACTCTCTCGTAACCAGCCTTGGTGAACTTGATGCCGAAGTCCGGTTTACGGTTCTGCGGGTAGGTCATCGGGATGAACGGGATATCCTTTACTGCGTATTTCCAGTTCTGGCCCAGAGTCTTTAAGGAGTCACACAGAGACGGGATGATGATAGCGGAAATGCCTTTGTACTCGCCCTTGATTCCCAGCTCCAGGATTGTCTGCATGATAGAGCAGATAAATGCCGGATAATATTTCTTTGCCTCGTTGATCTCCATGTCTGCGCCCCAGACACCCATCGGTACCAGGCCCATGGAATGAACGATCTCCTGCGGTGTATAATAGGTTACTGCAACGACCTTCTTACCTTCAGCCAGATATTTGTCCAGCTGTTTTCTCGGATTTGCAGCAACTTCATGAAGCTGTGCTAATAATTCCTTTGCTGCCATCTTTATTTCCCTCCTTTGTTTGCTTCCATGATCTCTGTCAGGCCCTGTACGCGGGTATCGTACTGTGCCTCAGAGAAGTTTCTCGGATCAGCCTGGTCGCCATCGAAGGAAACAACCGGGATGCCGCATGCCTCGCCGATCTGACGGCTCATCTCAGGCATGAATCCGGACCAGAGTTTGCAGGAGCGGTTGGTATGTACTAACAGGCCCTCAACGTGGTTTGCCTTGCAGAGTTTGATACGTTTGTCTCTAGAATGCTCAAGGTTCATGGCATTCGGAACGTTTGCGTATGCACGGCACATTCCGTCAAAGTCATCGTAGATGAAACCGAATGCGTCAGCATAAATGGTGGTCACCATGTTGATGCCTCTGCCCTTTAAGCCGGTAGAGGTAACACGCAGCCATGGCCAGCATGCGATACCCTCGAACATGATACGGTATTTCTCTTCCGCACGGAAGGTGGAAACTCCTTTCTCATGGTTCTCTTTGTACTCTTTTAACAGGGTCTCCATTGCGTCGCCTGCTTCTTCTTTGCCACGGGCGGTAACCATAACTGCCATGTGGTTTAACAGGTCAAAGCCGTTGAACGGGGACGGAACGTATTTCGCCTGGGAGGTTGCCTCGATCCATGCGCGGCTTGCGCGTCCGGAAGAAGCCATAACCTCTTTGAAGCGCTCATCGCTCCATTTCTTACCGGTATAAGCTTCCAGACCATGAATGACATCCCAGAACTGAGCCTTGATGTACTCAGTCTCAGCATCGGATACCTCGTAATCCGGGTTGAACGGAATATCGATCATGAACATCGGGATGTTCAGCTCTTTTGCCAGGTTCTCGTACCATTTGATCATGCAGTTACAGATGTTGTTACAGCAAAGTACGAAGTCCGGCATTGGCATATCCTGCTCAGGAGCGGATTTCAGTTTTGCGTAAGCAAGGGAGATACGTGCGTATGCGCAGATATCGTTGGAGTAGCCATCGCCCTCTGCCTCGTTACACATTCTCTCACCGCCGCCTCTTGCTGCAATGCCGGCTGCCTGGTTCTCCGGGTAGCAGACATACAGTCCGAGAGTCTCCGGAATCTCTACCGGGAAGTTGCTGGCGCACCAGCCAACCATCTCTCCGCGTTTTTTGGCCTCCATCGCGTCACTGTAAGCCTTTGCCGCAATCTGTCCCAGCTTATACTTTGCTGAGTTCGGATCTGGTGCGGGTCTGCTCTTTTTTACTTCTTCAGCCATTGTGAAAAACCTCCTTTATACATTTTCGTTTTCATTTCCTGAAATAGGTTCCTGCCCTGCCGTTTCCGGCAAAGCGTTCTGGCCGTCCGCGCGTCATTTGCGGCGCCTGTCCGGTCTGTATCAGCTCGCGTCCTCCGCAAAGGAACACGGTAAGCTTTCTGAATTTATTTATTTTTTATGACTGGCTGCTCTTTCCGTATGCGTAAATTGCCGCGCCGAGAGCTCCCAGTTCCTGTGCGCGCTTGTCGTAGTAAATTTCCACGCCAAGCTCTTTTGCCATGGCATTGCGGACACCGCCATTCTGTGCCACGCCTCCGCTCATGCAGACCTCCTCACGGACGCCCACACGCTTTGCCAGGGAAGCAACCCTGGTTGCCACGGACTGGCAGATACCCGCCACCAGGTCCGGGATATCCGTTCCGGATGCCAGCTGGGAGATTACCTCCGATTCCGCAAACACCGTACAGGTGCTGGAGATGCTTGCCGGTTTCACCGCTTTTGCGGCTTCTGTTTCCAACTGGGAAATATCGAGTTTTAAGATATTTGCCATAACATCCAGGAAACGTCCGGTTCCTGCCGCGCATTTGTCGTTCATAACGAAGTTGACCATGCGTCCTTCCTCATTCAGGGAAAGAACCTTTGCGTCCTGTCCGCCGATATCAATGACGGTTCTTGCTCCCGGACATACAAAATGAACGCCCAGTGCGTGACAGGTAAGCTCGCTGACCTGGTAATCCGCGCCGTCATAGGTCTGACGGCCATAGCCGGTTGCCACGGTACACGCCATATCTGCCTGCGTAAGGCCGCTCTCTTTCATGACATTGTCCAGTGCCTGGCTGACTCCGTCGGTTCCGACGGTAGCAACCACGATAGAAGATGCTGCAATCTCGGTTCCATCTTTCAGGATAACTGCCTTGGATGTGGTGGATCCGATATCAATTCCCAGTGTATACATAACTGACACCTCTTCAAACTTTTTCAATGCTTTTTGTTTCACAGTTTGTAGTTGTTAAAAAATAAACAAATTTGAGCAAATAAAAAAGGCATCGCACTTGCGTTTCCAATTTCAGTATTCTAGTATACAAGTTAAATGCCAAAAAAATTTGCTGCGCGATACTTCATTATCGCCAACAAACAGCCCAACTCATGTCCTTATATTATCAAATTTATCAATAGATGTAAATAGTTTCTTTGTTTTTTTTGTGTTCTTCACATAAATTCTTTTTTCTCTTTTTCCACATTTCTTTTACAGGTTTACATAATTCTAGCATTTTTTGTTTATTTTTAAACAGGCTCGTCTCCAAATCAACAGGCATAAATTTTTAAAAAGGCCGGAAATACGCGTTTTCTGCATATTCCGGCTCTTCTTTTTCATTCCAGATCGGATCAACCATTCTTGAAATAGGTCGGGTACTTGGCCATAGCCCGGTCGGCAATGGTGGTGATGGTTTCCAGATGCTCTCCTATGCGGTCCTGAGCCTTCTGGATGTCCCCCTCCGCAATGGCTTCAAATATTTTTTTGTGTTCCGCGATCAGCTGCGGCACACGGTTATCGAAAGCCACATCAAAGTTTCTCCATCTGGACAGGTGCAGCATCAGGCTGTCTAACATCCGCATCATGGCGCTGCGGTTTACACTGTCAATCATGATCTTGTGGAATTCGGCATCCAGCTCCGGGAAACGGCCAAAATAATCTGCCTCATCCCTGTATTTTTCCTGTTCCTTCAGATTTTCCTTCAGGTGCTCTAACATCTGGCTGCGCTTTGCTTCTCCCAATTCAGTAAAAATCTCATACAGGACTTCCTTTTCCACCGCCGTACGCAGTGTTAAAAGATCCGCGATATGGCTTAAGTCCATGAGGCTGACATAAGTTCCACGCTGCGGATAGATCTCAATAAAGCCAAGCTGCCGAAGTCTTGTAAACGCGATGCGAATGACCGAGCGGGACACCCCATACTCCGCAGACATCTGATTCTCACTGATCAGCTGCCCCGGTTCCAGGCGCAGCTGGATGATCCGGTTCAGTATCTGCTCAAAGATTTCGTCTGACGTAATCGGATGATTCTCCCCAGACTTTGCGTAAATCATACTCCTTCCTCCCCGCTGCTCTCATTTTACACAATTCTACGTCAGAATCCGGCCGCTGTCAACCGCGAGCAAATAATGGTAGCCATCAGATGGCCGCCGAATGCCGGACGGGTCATCTTTAAGTTGGTATCTTAACGTTTGATCAGTGCCGCTGTGCTGGTGATGTCCGGGTTCGTCCGAATGATCTCGGCTGCCTGTTTTTTCAGTTCGCCCAGCATCACCTTCCCGCTTGCATTCATTGGGAAAGTTTCCATGCGCACGATATGTGCCGGCAGCTTATAATAAGCCAGGTGGTTCTCCATATGTGTCATAAGCCCTGCATTGCCAATGGTCATCCCTTCCTCCGGGATGATGCAGGCCACGATCATCTCCTGTAGAACCTCTGTCGGAAGACCGATCACCTTCACCTCGCGGATGCCCGGATAATGCCGGATCACCTGTTCAATTTCCCGCGGAGAAATATTCTCCCCGCCCCGGATGATCATCTCTTTGATTCGTCCCGTGACATACAGAAAATTCCGCCCGTCCAGATGTCCCAGATCGCCGGTATGAAGCCACCCGTCCGCATCAATGGTCTTTGCCGTTTCCTCCGGGAGATGGTAATACCCCTGCATGACATTGTAGCCGCGCACGCAGATTTCACCGTCCTCCCCTGTCTGCCGGCAGGTTCCGTCCGGCGCCAGGATCCGTACCTCACAGTGGCGCAGCACCCGGCCTGCCGTTGTGGCACGTTCTGCCTGTGAATCTCCCACATCACTGATGCTGACACAGGGCGCGGTTTCCGTCTGTCCGTAGGACGCGAAAAGAACCAGCCCCGGAATTCCCCTGTGAATCATATCATATTCTTCCCCACTGACCGGAGAACCGGCAATGATACCGTTTCGCAGGCTGCTTAAGTCATAGTCCTTATGGGCCGGGTTCCTGGTGATAGCCAGGAACATGGACGGCACACCGTTTAACACCGTGCAGTGATACTTCTGCACCGTCTCCAGCACCGTCATGGTCTTATAATACTCCACCGTGTGCATGCAGCAGCCGGTGTGGATGCCGGTCAGCAGACTGGCTGTCAGGCCGAAGCAGTGGAACAGGGGAACCGCAATCATCATCTTGTCGGATTCTTCCCAGCCCATGTGGCTGCAGATCTCCAGTGCGCTGTTCACCAGACTGTAATGGCTCAGCATAACCCCTTTGGGCATCGCCGTTGTTCCTGAAGTAAACAGAATGGCCGCCGTATCCTCCGGCTCCACCTTCCGGATATAGCCGCCAATCTCCCGGGTCACCTTTTTCATGCGCTCCGCGAAGACAAAGCTTTTTTCCGTCATCCACTGTCTTGCCGTGTCGCGGCCAATGTAGATCCAGCGCTTCACCGTTCCTTCCAGCTTCTGGGAAAGATGTGCCACCATATCCTCGTACACCAGTTTTTTGTAGCCTTCCCCATAATACACGAACTCCACATCCGCGTAACGAAGCACCTGCTCCAGTTCCTCTGTGCTGTAACAGGTATTCAGAAGCACCGGAACTGCCCCAATCTTGCTCAGAGCCAGAAATACAATGATCCAGTTGGGGGAATTGGTACTCCAGATTCCCACATGGGTACCTTTTCTGATTCCGCAGGAAAGCATTCTTCCTACCATGTAATCACTCAGCGTATCCAGATCCTTCCAGGTATAGCGCTGCTCATCTGCCTCCAGCGCGACACGGTCCGCGCTTTCCCTGACCCGGCTTCTGAGACATTCCGCAATGGTCTTTTTAATCAGCCTCATAACAAACAACTCCTCTGTTCACGCAGTCCTTTCCATCGAAAAAGCGCGGCCTTCATGCCGCGCTTTTTCTTGCGTACTTGTCGACAAGTTTTTCTGTTAATAACTTAACACCTTTCAGGCTGATTTGCAAACATTTTTTTCATTTACAGTGACTTTCGTCAATACTGCTGATTTTCATTTTCCGCTTTTGTCTATTTTAGTGGTAGATAAAATATTCCGGTGCCACCTTCTCCCGGATATAGCGCAGGCGGTTGGTAGTATTCAGATGCCGGTGCAGAATCTCATGTGCTTCCTTCGTCTGATTCTTCATCAGGGCATTCATCAGTGCGGTATGCTCCTCTATGATTTCTGCCTGCCGTCCGGTCCTGACCACATCAAAATTCCGCCAGCGCCGGAAATGAATATAATCCTCCCGGATGATCTCCATCACGTCTTTCTTTCCCACTGCCTCCAGAAGACAGCCATGAAATTCGTTGTCCAGCGCATAAAACGCATCCATATCAATGTTCTCGGATATGGCCGCCCGCTGGCGCTCAATGCACGCCTTCATATTTTCCCCCATCCGGTCCCGGACCTCCTGGGTCTCGAACTGCAAAAGCCTGGTTGCCTCCTGCTCCACGGACTCCCGGATAAACAGGATCAGTTCCACCGCTTTCATGTCGATCAGGCTCACAAACGTGCCCCTCTGCGGATACACAGTCAGAAGCGTCCGCTCCTTCAGGCGGCCAATGGCTGTCCGGATGATATGCCGGGAAACCCCATACTGTTTGCAAAGTTCATTCTCACTGATCTTATCCCCCGGCAGATAAACCAGTTTTTCTATTTTATTACATAAATCCTCATAAATTTCTTCGCTGCTCATCGTTTCCTGTGGTATCATAATTCCCCCTCTCTCTGACTCTCTGAATTCTGGGTTCATGTATGCAAATATTCTGTCATTTCTATCACAATTATAATAGATTCCCATTTTTTTAGCAACCGGAATAACTCTAGATTTTCTTTCACTTACCCCAGGATCATTGCCCATACCGGAATGGAGATCAGGGAGAGCAGCGTCGAAACGACGATACATTTGGTTGCAAAGGTATAATCGCAGCCGTATTTTGCTGCCAGAATTGCGGAGGTACTACCGGCCGGCATACCTGTGATCAGCAGGCATACACCAGTCAGGAACGGATCAATTCCTGCCAGGCGGCATCCTGCAAGCAGCAATGCCGGCAGAATCACCAGGCGCAGCGCCGAGATAAACAAGGTGTTGCTATCCAGCATACTGCGCAAAGACATTCCGGAGAACATCATGCCGATCAGTACCATGGTCATGGCTGTGGTACAGCCTCCAGCCGAGCGCACGCCTTTATCCAGCGCGCCGAGAAACACCTTTACAAGATCCGGCACCAGTGGAATGCCGCAGTTCAGCACGGCGTTGTACACCTGGTTTAGCGGAGCCTGAAAAATCATCAGTCCCAGTCCGATATAGACAGCCACAATGCATGGATGTACAACCAGCTTCTTCACCACGCTCTTCATGTCCGGGCTCTCCGTGAAACAGGCAATACCGGCGGACCACATCATAACGCGCATCGGAATGATGAAGATGGACGCGTACATCATGCCCTCCGCACCGTAAATTCCCTGCGCAATCGGCAGTCCCAGGAAACCGGAGTTGGAAACGATGGTGCAGTACTGCATGACACGCTTTACTTCCTTCGGCTTATGATTATACAGAACCTTGCTGAGGATATAGCATACCAACTGCACCAGCAGGGAAATTGCCAGAACCACAGCAAATTTTCTCAGAATTTCCAGATTGAACTCCATCCGGAAAGAATTGATGATATTGCAGGGCAGGAAAAAATACAGAACCAGATCCGTTAAGATTCCTTTGGCGTCATCCTTTAAAATTCCCGTACTCTTTAAAACTGCCCCTGCAGCCACCAAAAAAAACATCATGACCTGCAGAGTCCATAAGTTACTGATGTCCATTGTGTCTCTCCCTTCTTCCGTCGCTCTCATAAATATGGCCGGTCACTTGCTGACCGGCCACACAACAAAACCTGAATCGTTCAGTTTCCGTAATATTTATTTCATCTGCATGCCAACGCGGATCATGCGGAAGGTTCTGTCTGCAGCGTTTGCGTAAAGCTCCTCTGCGCGCTCCAGAGCCTCTTCAATATCCATGGCGCCATTGATGGTCGGAACAATACTCTCTACGCCAAACTCGTAGATCTTCTCTGCTCCATCGCCCATACCTCCTACGATGGCAACTGCCGGAACGCCCTTTGCCTTGCAGCGCATACCGATACCACTCGGTACCTTACCGAATGCGGACTGCCAGTCAATGCGGCCCTCACCGGTTACAACCAGATCGGTACCCTCTAACAGGCCGTTAAAGTCGATCAGATCCAGCACAGTCTCAATACCGGATTTTAAGTTTGCTTTTAAGAAACCGCAAAGAGCTGCACCCAGGCCGCCTGCTGCGCCTGCGCCTTCCTTATTCTCAACATCCATGCCCTTTGCACGCATCACTGCTGCATAGTTCTTCATGCCAGCTTCCAGACGGTCCAGAATCTCCGGAGTGCCGCCCTTCTGCTTGCCGAAGGTGTAGGTTGCGCCGTCCGGACCGGTTAACGGGTTGGTTACGTCGCACATAACGGTGATCTCAGCCTCAGCAACTGCCGGATGCAGACCGCTTACATCGATATCAGCAACCTTCTCCAGGTCAGAGCCAACACCGGTCAGCACATTGCCCTGCGCATCCAGAAAACGAACGCCCAGTGCGCTCATAGCGCCCATGCCGCCATCGTTGGTAGCGCTGCCGCCAATTGCGATGGAAAGCTTGCGGTAACCGTGATCCAGAGCGTCCTTAATCAGCTCGCCGGTGCCGTAGGTGGTGGTGTTTAACGGATTTCTCTTCTCGTTCGGAACCATCGGAAGTCCGGATGCTGCAGCCATCTCGATGATAGCGCAGTCGCCGTGGAACACACCGTAGGAAGCCTCGGTCTCCTCCATGAGCGGTCCATGAACTTTCACCTTGCGGTAGTCGCCCTTGGTTACTGCAATGACAGCGTCAACGGTTCCCTCACCGCCGTCTGCCACCGGAACACCAACGGTCTCGCAGCCCGGGAAAATGCGCTGTGCAGACTCGTTTAACAGTTTGATGATCTGGTCAGAAGATAAAGTTCCCTTGAAAGAATCGGAAGCAAACAGTAATTTCATAAATCCTCCTTCTACATGAGTGAATCAATGTTCGTTTGTTTCTATTTATTATAACAAAAGACGGACCGGCATTCCAGAAGAATCGCCGGTCCATCATCAATGCCGTAATTGGTATTCAGTTAAAGATTAGAGCAGGCCAGCCTTGGTCATCTCAGCTTTGATCTTGTCTAATACCGGACCTTCCGGAGTAGCCAGGTTCGGGGTGTACGGAAGACCGATGTTGCGGCCGCGTAAGTTAGCCATATCCTTTGCTGCTACCGGGAAGCTTGCGCCGTCCATGGACAGACGTACCGGGTTTAATTTGAACTGAGCCTCAAGGGAACCCTGAAGGTCACCGGCAACGTATTTGTTGTATACGTCGGTGATCAGCTCCGGCATGAAGTTTGCTGCAGTACATACACCACCAACTGCGCCGTGGCACATGGAAGCGTACAGCAGAGTATCTTTGCCGCCGAATACCTTGAAGTCTACGTCTCTGTTTCTGCGGATGAACTCAGAAGTCTGGGTGATGTCACCGCTGGTATCCTTCATACCTACGATGTTCGGAACCTCATGAGCCAGTCTCTCAACCAGGTTAGCGGACAGGGTGTAGCCTACACGTCCCGGGTTGTTGTAAAGCAGTACCGGAGTCTCCGGAATTGCGTCTGCGATTGCTTTGAAGTGAGTGAACAGCTCGGTCTCAGTTGGCTTTAAGAACATCGGCTGCAGAACAGATACGCTTGCTGCGCCGTTTGCTACTGCCATCTTTGCAAGACGGATGCACTTCTTAGTGCTGATCGCACCGATACCGAAGTATACCGGAACACGTCCAGCGGCCTGATCTACAACGATCTTTAAGCCTCTCTCCATCTCGTCCTCTTCTACTACATAGAACTCACCGTTGCTGCCGAATAACAGGATGCCGCTTACGCCGCCATCGATTACATAATCAACCTGGCTGCGGATTGCAGCTTCATCAATCAGCTCGTCTTTGTCGATCGGGGTGATCATCGGGACAACTACGCCCTTAATAAAATCTGTATTCATACTATCTCCTTCCAGCGCACATGACGCCTTATCTGAACGCTGCTGCCCACGGATCCGTAAGCAGCAGCGCATGATGACTTTTTAAATTATTTAATCTGGTAAAATTATTTAACGATGCTGGTACCAGAAATCTTCTCGTAGTACTTAACGATGCTGGAGTGATCGTCTTTGTCACAACCCTCAGATCTTAAGAACTGCATGATCTCCATCATCTCAGCGGTTAACGGAGCCGGGGAGCTGATAGCGTGAGCTGCGTTCAGAGCGTTGTTCAGGTCCTTGATGTGAAGCTCGATACGGAAGCCCGGCTTGTAGTTGCCAGCTAACATCATCGGAGCCTTAGCATCCATAACGGTAGATCCAGCCAGACCACCGCGGATTGCCTGGTATACTAACTCAGGATCGGTGCCTGCTTTCTTAGCGAAGGTCAGAGCCTCAGATACAGCTGCAATGTTGATTGCAACGATCATCTGGTTAGCCAGCTTAGCTACGTTACCGGAACCAAGGTCACCAACGTAAACTACAGAACCAGCCATAGCCATCAGCATGTCATAGTACTTGTCGAACAGCTCTTTCTTGCCACCGCACATAACGGAGATGGTACCGTCGATTGCCTTCGGCTCACCACCAGATACCGGGCAGTCCAACATCTCGATGCCGTGCTCAGCCAGCTCAGCGCCGATCTTCTTGCTCTCGGTTGGGTCGATGGAGCTCATGTCGATCAGGACAAGACCCTCTTTTGCACCCTCAACAACACCGTCTTTACCAAGAACTGCTGCTCTTACCTGCGGAGAGTTCGGAACCATGGTGATAACAACGTCTACCTTGGAAGCAAGGTCTTTGTTGCTCTCTGCTGCTGCTGCGCCGCAGGATACCAGGTCTGCTACTGCTTCTTTATTGAAATCAAAAACGGTCAGCTCGTGGCCTGCTTTAATCAGGTTCTTTGCCATCGGTCTGCCCATGATACCTAATCCGATAAATCCAATTTTCATTTTGAATTCCTCTCTTTCTTTAAAAAAAGTAAATCTTCTTTTGGTTTCCCTGACAGGATTTGTGCTCTCGCATTTCTCTCTGTCAGCTTATGTCTGCATTATAATCAAACGCTCCGCGCCAAACAATAGGCAGAATGTCCAAATTCAAGGTTTAAAATAATGCAAATGTGATATTTTTGCAATTTTATTTCACTTTTAATTCGTTTCATTTCATTTTTGTATCTTTTCGCATTCATTCACTATGCGGATCAAGGTTTCTTAACGCCTTTTGATCGCATTTTCTCATCAGTCTTTTTCGATTCCATATTTCTTCATATGCCGCCACAGCGTTGCTTTGCTGATGCCTAAGGCCTGGGCGGTCTTCTCGCGGCTGCCGCTATATTTATGCAGCAGTTCCCGGATCTTCACGGCCTCATCCGGCAGGATATCCGGCTTTTGTTCCTGTATACAGTCCGCTGCCTTTTCCTGCGTACTGCTGCGGCCCAGAATCCGCTCCGGATACAGCTCCTCTAACAGTCTGCGCACTGCCACCTCGTCAATGGAACGTTTTCCTGCCATCAGGATCAGGCGCTCGCAGAAGCTCTCGATCTGGAACAGGTTTCCCTTCCAGGGGTAATTCATAAGGATTTCCATGGCGCCTCTGGTCAGCACATGGTACCGGGAATAATGCTCACAGCAGTCATGAATCGTGTCCTCGATCTTATCCTGCAGATCTTCCCGGCGCTCCCGAAGCGGTGGGACAAACAATTCCAGCCCGGAAAGCAGATAATAAAGATCCGGACTGAGTTTGCCCTCTGCCATTAATTCCGACAGCGGATACCCTGTCGTAACCATGACCCGCACATCTACCTTGCGCAGGCTCGCGATATCCGTTCCGTGGCACACATGAAAGCGGACCAGCTGGTAAAGCCGGTACTGGTTTGCTGCTGTCAGTTTTTCCACATCCCGGATCAGCAGTGTTCCTCCCTGCACCTGCAGCACGGCTCCCCGGTTTCCAAAGATCATATCCTTCTGTTCTTCCCCGGATAAGCCCTCGCACGGCACATCCAGAAACGGGCCCTGGGCGCGGATACTGCTGTTGTGAATACTCTCCGCCAACATTCGTTTCTCTGTTCCCGGTTCCCCGATCAGCACCACCGGATGCTCCGAAAGCGCATACAGGTTTGCCTTGCGGATACATTCCTGCATGGCCTTGGACTTTTGCAGAATATCCTCAAACTGGACCAGCGGAGGAAGTACCCGGCTGTTTTCCCTTTTCTGGTTTCCCCTGGATTTTTCCGGTGTCACCGTCTTTTTCTTCATTTTATGGCAGGTGATAATCGCACCGTCTACCCGGGACTCATAGAGAACCGGTGCCAGCACTGCGAAAATAGGAGTTCCGCCCCACTCAAAAAACAGGGAATAGTCTTCGCCCTCTCCGAACACCCGGTTCCACGCTTCCTCCCCGATCATGGGAGCCGCCTTGCGAATGTTCTGGCCCTTCAGTTCTCCTTCCGTCTTTCCGATCATATCCTCCATCAACGGATTCACTGCCGTGATCACACCACTTCCATCCAGACGGATGACACCGCTGTAAGAGTAATCCAGAAGGGTTTCCAGCTGGGCCGCCGTTTTCTTCTCCACGTTCATGGCGTATTCCATGTTTTCCGCCGTGGAGAATGCCTGGCGCATGGAATCCTCGGTCATGGAAAGGAAGAGGGATGGCACACCTGCTTCCGTCGCGATGGAAACCGCCGTATCACCGCCAATTACCACATCCGCCCCGTCAGAAATAGCCCTGCGTACCGCCACCGGAAGTTCCGTCCCCTGATCCGCGAAATAAGTTTTCAGTTCAATATTATAAAGTTCATCAAAATAGGACATGTCGCAGAACATGTTGCGGAAGCCGACCACCGCAACCACCGGCTTCTCTTTCCCGGCAATCTGCTTCGCGCGCATGACAAGAAGCGCCATCTCCTGCGCTGTCAGTACAATCTCAACAACAGGCGTATCGGTGTACTGCTTGATGATGGATGCCTGCAGGCCGCGGGCAATGATAATGGTAGCCCCGTCCGCAATGGAACGGCGCGCCTCCATAACGGTATCCTCGGTGTGGATCACCCGCATTTCCTGGATCTCAAATTTTTTCTCCTGCAAAATGTTATGGGCCTGGTGGATCATCTCCTCCCTGGACACCAGAAGTGCTATCTTTCCCACGCGTTTTCCTCTTTTCATAAATCATAATTCTGGCAAAATTGTACCATATCCGGGCCGTTTCACGCAACCGGACATCCATTTTCAGACATGAAAAGAACCCGCAGGCAATTCGGAATCTGCCTTGCGGGTTCTGCGATTTCACTTTTCTTTACTGCTGCTCTTTGATATTCCGTGATACAGTAATCTCCTGATTATCAATATGCTCACGGATGGCTTTCTTGGCCTCTGCCACATGTCTGGAGCGGATGGCTTTCAGGATGTAGTCATGCTCCACTACCAGAATCTGGCGCTTGTCGGCGTCCTTGATGTACTCCAGGCGGTAGCGGTACATCTGCTCGCGCAGGTTATTTAAGATCTGAACCAGGCGGTTGTTGCCAGTTCCGTTGTAAATGATATCATGGTAATGCTCATCGGTCTCTGCAATGGTCATGGCATCGGCGCTCTGGATGGCTGTGCGGAATGCCTCCTGTGCCTCTTCCAGCTCTTTGATGTCGTCCTCGGTCATACGCTGGCAGGCAAGCTCAATGGCAAGCTCCTCCAGGGAACGGCGTACCTCCAGCACATCGCGCAGGCTCTTCTCGGAAATTTTTGCAACCTCAGCACCTTTACGCGGAATCATAAGAACCAGGCCCTCCAGCTCCAGTTTGCGGATGGCTTCACGGATTGGGGTACGGCTGACGCCCAGACGGTCTGCAAGCTGAATCTCCATCAGGCGCTCACCTGGCTCCAGCTCGCCCTTTAAAATTGCCTGGCGCAGGGTGTTGAACACAACATCGCGCAGCGGAAGATATTCATTCATATTTACCTTAAGCTTGTTTTCCATGATTTTTCTCCTCTTTCTGATTGTAAAAATTCGTTAAATACACCTGTTTCGCCAGTCCTTCCGACTCGCCGTAGCGCAGCTCCTCATAAGCTTCCTGCGCTACCTTTGGATTCGTGAAAAGTCCGAACACCGTCGGGCCGCTTCCGCTCATCAGGGAACCGATGGCACCGAATTCCAGCATTTTATCCTTGATTTTCTGAATAACCGGATACTCCTTTACGGTAACGGTTTCCAGCACATTACCCAGCTTTCCGGCAATGCCCTGCAGATCCTGATCCTGGATGGCCTGAATCATGCCGTCAATGTCCGGATGCTGTTCCGGCTTAAGGTCATTGGCATGGAGATTTTCATATACAAATTTCGTAGAAACATTGATTCCCGGCTTTGCCACCAGCACCTGACACTGGGGTACCGGAGGAAGCTTCGTCAGCACCTCGCCGATGCCCTCGGAAAGGGCAGTTCCTCTTAAGATACAATAAGGAACATCCGCGCCGATCTTCACGCCACGCTCCATCAGTTCTTCCGTGGTCAGGCCAAGGCGGAACATCTTATTCACGCCAAACAGAACCGCCGCCGCGTCACTGCTGCCGCCCGCCATACCGGCCGCCACCGGGATGAACTTGCGCAGGCGGATCAGAAGTCCCTCCTGAACCTGAAATTCATCCATCAGAAGCTTGGCTGCTTTGTAAACCAGGTTATTTTCATTGGTAGGAAGATAATACAGGTTTGTTTCCACCTGAATTCCCGGCTCCTCTTTCCGGATCAGATCGACCCGGTCGAAAATGCCGACCGTCTGCATGATCATGCGCACATCGTGATAGCCATCTTCGCGTCTGCGCAGTACATCAAGTCCCAGATTGATCTTGCCATATGCCTTGAGGCTCAAATGCTTTATCATTGTTTTTCTCCGATTGTATTTTCGTGTTACATTGTATACAGTATATTATAGTGCGAGTTCTTAAAATCTGCAAGGAATTTTGGCATTCTTTTCGCTTTTGTAACATTTTGACAAAAGTATGTTAAGATGGCGCAAAAAAATATAATTGACATTCAAAAAAACTTTGCCTATAATAAGGCACATATTTATTTCGTATATCGCAGATGCAAGAACAAAGGCGTTCCGGTGAATCACTGGAGCGCCCTTTTTTTACGTATCAGTACACTTCTCTAATATAAAAACTTTGTTCTCCCCCCTGTATCTGCGGTATAGGAAATAAATACATATCCCCATTACAGTTAAGGAGGCTGGTTGTATGAAAAAGCTGGAAATCATCATCAAACCCGAAAAGCTGGAAGACTTAAAAGGAATTCTGGACAGCTGTGGCGCCCATGGTCTTATGATCAGTAACATTATGGGTTACGGCACGCAGAAGGGCTACACGCAAATGTACCGCGGTACCAAATACACGGTCAATCTTCTCCCAAAGGTGAAGGTAGAAACCGTTGTTGCTGAGGATATTGTAGAAGCGATCATCAGCAAGGTAACCGAACAGATCACCACCGGTAATTACGGTGATGGTAAGATTTTCCTCTACGATGTACAGGATGCTGTACGAATCCGTACCGGCGAGCGCGGCAATGAAGCACTCTAACATCCTCGCATTCTGCTGATCCCCCACTTCTGGCAGAACGCATTCGTATCAAATTTCATACAGACCAGTGATTATCGAAGGAGATAACGGCCCCCCACCCTTATCTCCTTCTTCTATTATGTAGAGAGAGAACATCTGGCCTGTAACATACAAGGAGGTCACGATTATGGAAAATATCTTAAGTGAAGTATTTGGCATCTGGTTTCTGATCGGTGCGTCGTTCGTATTCTTCATGCAGGCTGGTTTCGCTATGGTAGAGACCGGTTTCACCCGGGCAAAAAACGCCGGCAACATCATCATGAAGAACCTCATGGATTTCTGTATCGGAACTGTCGTATTTATGTTCCTTGGCTTTGGAATTTTACTCGGTGAGGATGCGCTGGGCGGCTTCATTGGAATCCCGACCCTCGGCATCATCACCGATTACGCGCATTTTGACTGGTCTAACTTCGTATTCAACCTGGTGTTCTGCGCTACCACCGCTACCATCGTTTCCGGTGCCATGGCAGAGCGTACCAATTTCTTATCTTACTGTATTTATTCCGGCATCATTTCTGCCGTTGTTTATCCGATTGAAGCACACTGGATCTGGGGCGGCGGCTGGCTCTCTCAGATGGGCTTCCATGATTTCGCAGGTTCCTGTGCCATCCATATGGTAGGCGGCTTCAGCGCACTGATCGGTGCCTGGATGGAGGGCCCGCGTCTTGGCAAATACAATAAAGACGGCACCCCGAACGCAATTCCGGGACATAACGTTGTCATCGGTGCCCTAGGCTGCTTCATCCTCTGGTTTGGCTGGTACGGCTTCAATGGTGCTGCCGCAACCAACGGCCCGCAGCTGGCTTCTATCTTTGCAACTACCACCATTGCACCGGCTATCGCAACTGTTACCTGTATGATCTTCACCTGGGTAAAATATGGCAAACCGGATGTTTCTATGTGTCTGAACGCTTCCCTGGCTGGCCTGGTCGGCATCACCGCAGGCTGTGACACCATGGATGCCATGGGTGCTTTCTTCGTAGGTGTCGTTTCCGGACTTCTGGTATGCTTCGGCGTCTGGTTCTGTGATTATGTAATCCGCGTCGATGACCCGGTAGGTGCTGTAGCCGTTCACTTCTGCAACGGCCTGTGGGGCACCATCGCAGTCGGCCTCTTCGCCACCACCTCTGCACCGTCCTGCGAGATCAACGGACTGTTCTACGGCGGCGGCGTTCACCAACTCCTGTTACAGCTCACCGGTGTCGGCTCCGTCCTCCTTTGGACCGGCGTGACCATGTTTATTGTCTTCAAGCTCATTGACAAGATTTTCGGACTCCGCGTCACCGATCAGGAGCAGTTAGACGGACTGGATATCCATGAACACGGCATGAACGCGTACTATGGATTCCGCATTGACAAATAAAAATTTATTCCCGTACAGAAAATGCCAGGTGGCGTCAATTCAGCGCCCCTGGCATTTTCGTTACTTTATAATATTGCTATATCCTACCGGAACTTCGCCGCTCTCTTCTCCTTAAACGAGTTAAATCCTTCAATCTGGTCCGGTGTGCCGAAGCATGCAGCCATATAGCCCAGCTCGATGTTCTTTCCGATGTCGATATCCATATCCGCACCGGCGTTGACGGCAGCCTTCACCAGAGAAATAGCCGACGCGGAATTATCCGCAATCTGTTTTGCCATCGCATAAACCTCATCCATCAGCTGTTCCGGCTCCGTTACATGATTCAGAATTCCAAGCTCCAGCGCATCTGCTGCGGTCAGCATTTTTCCAGTAAACAGAATTTCTTTTGCCTTGTTCATGCCAATGCATTTTGGAAGGCGCTGTGTACCATTGAAGCCCGGAACAATGCCGAGGGTTACCTCCGGGAGACGGAATTTTGCCTTGCTGCAGGCAAAGCGGATATCCGTGCAAAGAACGAACTCAAAGCCGCCGCCAAACGCATAACCATTCACAGCCGCAATGGTCGGCTTGGTCATCAGTTCAATCTTGCGGAAAATCTCCACACCCTTTCGGGAATAATTCACAATGTCCAGTCCCACACAGCCATCCATCTCCTTGATGTCCGCGCCGGCAATAAAGGATTTACCCTCGCCGGTAAAGACAACTACGCGCACCTCATCATCCGCGATCACGTCGTCCACTGCAGCATCCAGATCAGCCAGCACCTCGCTGTTGAGCGCGTTCAGCGCCTCCGGACGGTGAAATGTGATGGTTGCGATTCCATCCTTCTTATCCAGCAAAACGTACTTTAAACTCATATCCATTCTCCTCCTGCTATCTCCTTGCTACGATATTAGTATATATCAAATTTAATTTGATTCCAATACTGAAATCAAATTTTTTTTACTTTTAGTTAAAAAAAAATAAAATTATATTGTATTATATGAAGTAGAGGAGGTATTGATTATGACCGATATAGAACAGAAAAAAATTTTCGCAAAAAATCTTTTAACTCTTTTAGAAAAAAACGGAAAAACTCAAAGAGAAGTTGCTGATTCTATTTCCGTTTCACCACAAACGTTTAATACTTGGTGTCAGGGAATTGCTTTACCTCGTATGGGAAAAATTCAGAAATTAGCTGATTACTTTAATGTAGATAAGACATTTTTAATTGATCCAGAACCTCTTTCAGAAGCATCCGACGCCCCCTACTACCTCAACGATGAGACCCGCCAGATTGCCCAGGAAGCTTTTGAGAACCCGGAGCTCCGCACGCTCTTCCATGTGGCCAGAGACATTCCACCGGAACGCCTGAAGGCGCACATCGAATTTATGAAGAGCCTGAAAGCTCAGGAAAAGGACGATCCAGACGAACCGTGCTAATCCGGTCAGCACATTGACAACGTAATACACTTAACCGGGCAGCCAGTAGAGCGGCCATGGCTTTCCCGCCCTGAGTCTTGGAAGGGAGTGATGCCTTATGAGTACATATGAGGAATTACAGCTTATCGTATCTGTAGCAACACTGATCGTGGCAATCCTTACTTATACCCATAAAAAATAGCCGTCCTGCCCTGGTAAGCTGACGACTATTTTTTAGTTCAACATTCGCCAGGACGGGGAGCCTTCACCTCCCTTACTGGCTGTCTTGTTAAGTGTATTATAAGTCAATTTAACTTATTTGTCAAATTCGATTAAAGAAGAACGATATGAATAACCCACTGCTGACAGAAGCCATCGGAGTATACTTCCTGGACATGGATACCGCCGCGGAGAACTGACCGCCCTGCAGTGGAGCAATTTTGATTTTACCCGCAATACCCTTTCCATCACCAAGAGCACCAGCCAGATCAATGGCAAGGCTGTCACAAAGGAAACAAAAACCGAATCTTCCAACCGGATTATTTCGGTTCCGGCAAGCGTCATGGAAATTGCTTCCGATGCCCTGGAAAATCTTCTTTCGGTGAAGCCCAAAAGCACCGAAAATGAGCCCGAAAAAACGTTAGTCAAATGTTAGTCAGGACGAAAAAAGGCACCCTCCGAAGAGGATACCTTTTTCATTTTTCCCTTAAAATAAGGGATTCTGATACGTGCGCGAGAAGATTCGAACTCCCGACACCTTGGTCCGTAGCCAAGTGCTCTATCCAGCTGAGCTACGCACACATATTATTTAGTTTGTTGAGCTCTTGTTCGCTGCAACGATGTATATGATACCGTAGATTTCCCATTTTGTCAACACTTTTTTTAAACTTTTTTTTAATTTTTTTCGTATTTTTCTGCAGGGCCGAAAAATGGCTTAACTACGCCATTCTTCAGCCCTGCACTGTTTGATTTCCAGATGATTTTTATACGGTTCCCAGCAGATAATTGATAAACTGCTGCGCAGTACGTCCGGAAATTCCGCCGTGACTTAACTCCCACTTGTTGGCTTCCGCACGAAGCTCGTCGTCGGACATGGTAAGGCCTGCGCGGTGTGCCAGCTCTACCACAATGTTGAAGTACTCCTTCTGGGACGGCTTGGAGTAGTTGATGGTCACGCCGAAACGGTTTACCAGAGACAGCTTCTCCTCCATGGTGTCGGAGCGGTGCATGCCGTTCTGGCTCTCCACATCGTCGCGGTCGCTCCAGTTCTCCTTGATCAGGTGTCTGCGGTTGGAGGTTGCGTAGATCAGGATGTTGTCCGGCTTGGTCTCCACGCCGCCCTCAATGACTGCCTTTAAGAACTTGTACTCAATCTCAAACTCCTCGAAAGACAGATCATCCATATAAATGATGAAACGGTAGTTGCGGTTCTTGATCTGGGCGATCACAGCAGACAGATCCTTAAACTGGTGTTTGTAGATCTCAATCATGCGCAGGCCCTGATCATAAAACTCGTTGACGATAGCCTTGATGCTGGTGGACTTACCGGTACCGCTGTCACCGAACAGCAGCACGTTGTTGGCTTTCTTGCCTTCCACGAAGGCAAGAGTATTGTCAACCAGCTTTTTCTTCTGAATCTCGTAACCGATGAGATCATCCAGCATAACGGCATCCATGTTGTTGATGGCGCAGAAGTTCACGCCGCCATCCTCTCTGGACTGGATACGGAATGCCTTGTTGAGACCGAACATGCCAACACCATACGCCTTGTAAAAACCGGTCACCGCATCGAAAAATTCATCCTCATCTGCTGCTGCCGCCAGCTTCTCGCTTAACATCCGCACCTTCTCGCTGACGTTTTTATTGTACATCAGCTCCTTCTTGCCAATAGCCTTGTAGTTTGACAGGCGGGTAAAGCAGTCAATGCCCAGGTACTCTTCCAGCGCGCTGAAATCATAATGGAACAGCTCCATAAATGCCTTGAAATCACTTTTCGCAAAATAATTGACACTTCCTTCATTCGCGCCAACCTTCTCGCAGGTGATGCTGAAGGGATTCTCGTTGGTGATCAGCAGGAAGGTCAGGTAATTCTGCCATAAGTTCTTATCAAACGCATAATCCGTTGCCACCTGAAGCAAGTGCTTGATCTGGGTAAAGGTTCTGGTAACCAGCTCCTCCTTTGTCTGGCTCTTGTCGTCCGCCTTGCGGATGATGTCGGCCAGCTCCATCAGAATGGTATCCTTCGGCATATCGCCGTAGATCAGCAACCGTGAAACAATCTTATACATTTCATTTCTCCTCATCTTTCTTCTTGTAAGTAACGTAATTATATGGATTCTACCACAATTTTCCGCAAAATAAAAGACAGAATAGCCGAAGCTACTCTGTCTGGTATGGGGGAACAAATAAATTGAAAGTCTCCTGAAGTTATGCTGCCTTGTACTTCTCGATGTTGTGGAAAAGCTCGCTGCAGTCATTGCTGTAAATCTTTAAATTTACAGTCTGGTTGAAGCCAAGATTCATAATTCCCAGCAGGGATTTTGCGTCTACCACAACACTTCCGCGGCAGAGATCCATGTCAAACGGATACTGCTCTACAGTCTTTACAAAATCAAGTACCTCATCCGGGTTACGGAATGTCAGATTCATCTCTCTCATAAAAATCACTCCTTCTAAATCTGATTTAAAATCTAATATAGTCAATCTGTATGATGTCATCTTCTTTATGTTGACATTATTCTACCATTTTCGTCAGAAATGCAAAGAGGAAATTTTTAAAAAAGGAGTAACTATTTAAGGTGTTATTCCTTTGTCAATGATTCTGTTTCCGAAACTGTGCCGGAAGCATGCCAACCTCTTCCTTAAATACCTTACTCATATACTTTGGATCGGAATATCCAACCATTTCCGCGATCTGGTTCAGCTTCAGTCCGGAGTGCAGAAGCAGCTCTTTGATCCGCTCAATGCGCATTTTCCGCACGGTCTCCGTAAAGGACATGCCCGTTTCTTTTTTGATCAGCATACTTAAATATTCATCCGTTACGCAGAGGCGCTCTGCCAGCTCCTCCAGGGTGATGCCCTGATTGTAATAGGTCTCGATCATGGACAATGCCCGCTTCACCAGCAGGCTGACGCTCTCCGGCTGCTCCTGCGTTCCGGTGATCTCATCATAGAAACTCTGCATCAGCTCGCGGATACGCTGCCAGGAAATGGCCTGGGACAGCTCCCCCACAATATGACGCATGGAGATGTTGTCCGTCACCCGTCCCATGGAATCTGACACCGTGATCATGGCCACCACCAGCCTTGTCCAGGCCTCACGGATCTCATCCGGATGATGAGGCTCCTCTACACAATATGCAATGGTCTGCTCCAGTATGCGGTCGTAGGCCTCCCGGTCCCGCTTTACCACCGCCTGCTTTAACTGGGACTCCAGATCCAGAGAGTATTTTAACGGCACTGTCCGGGCGGCACTGAGCTCCTCCTCCGTCATCAGCCTGCCCTCCGGGAAACACAATTTCCACATCCGGGCCTCCTCCAGCTTCTCAAAACCAGAAGCAAGCTCCGTCAGTCCCTGACAAACGGTCCAGCCAAAGATCGGCGGATGCTCCAGATTGCTGTAGGCCGATGGAACCACCAGCTTTTCACACCAGCTGCGGATCTTTTCCGGATCCTTCATATTGTAAAAGATGACCACAATAGACCGGTGGCGCACCGTAGTCAGCATGCAGACTGAATACTCGCTTCCCGTGTTCAGATATGGCTCTAAAAAACGCTCTGCCGGTTCGTAATAGCCATCATAATAATCACTTAAGTAAGCCATCAGAATGCCAAAGGTACCGTGACTGTTAAGACCATAGGTATTTTCCGCATAGGCCTCCAGTTCCTCATCCACCGTCAGTTCCGCCAGGAGCGCAGACCGGAAGATCTGCTCTAAGGATAACAGTTTCTCCTGAATCTTGCGGGTACCCGCTTCCTGCTTTAGAGAGGCGCTGACTGCCCCCAGAGTCTTTTTCAGTTCGTCAATCTTGATGGGCTTTAACAGATAATTTTCAATGCCAAGCTCAATGGCGCGCTTTGCGTAGGAAAAGTCCGAATAGGCTGTCAGTACCACTGCCTTTCCGGTAAATCCGGTCTCCCGCAGCTTCTCCAGCATCGTCAGGCCATCCATCTCCGGCATCTCAATATCCATGATCACCAGATCCGGCTGCTCAGCCAGAATCTGCTGATATCCTTCCAGACCGTCCTTGGCCGAACCCACAACCTCATATTCCGGATCCAGCTTCGGCAGCATCTTCACCAGACCGTTCCGGATTGATTTTTCATCTTCCACTATGATTATCTTCATTCTGACCACCTCCCCGCACCGCGCGGATAAACAAATGCACACTGGTTCCCTGGCCTTCCCGGCTCTCAAAATACATCTCATGGTCATCACTATAATAGAGTTCCAGGCGCTTTCTTACATTCGCCACACCCACATGATGCCCGTCGCTGCTGTTCTTATTGTTTAACTCCTCTACAAGGTCCGGTGGAATACCGCAGCCATTGTCCCGGATCCGGATATAAAACTGCTCTCCGGCAAGCTTCATAGATATTTCGATCCGGCAGGGCCTGCTCATCCGGCGAAACCCGTGGTTGATGGCATTCTCCACAAAGGGCTGCAAAAGAAGCTTGTGAATCCGGTATCCCATAAGTTTCTCCGGCACATCCGTGACCACGCTGAGCGGCTGGTCCAGCTTCTCTTTCTGCAGCATAATATAGCGGTCCAGCCACGACAATTCCTGGCCGATGCTCACCATATCCCCCGGATTCCGGATGGAGTAGCGCAGGATATCTGCCAGTGCGCCCACCATATTGCTGATCTCAAATTCATCGTGTTCCAGCGCCTTCCAGTTGATCGTGTCCAGTGTATTGTACAGAAAATGTGGGTCAATCTGGGCCTCCATGGCCTGCAGCTCCGCGTTTTTCTGGTCCACCGTGGACTGCTTCACCGTCTCTACCAGCTGCTTTAGCTGGCCTGACATCTCATTAAAGCCTGCCGCAATGCGTTCTACTTCATTGGTCGGATGTTCCACGCCGGGAATCTGAACATCAAAATCACCATTTTCAATTTCCGACATGGCATACACCAGCCGGCCCACCAGATCCAGCACCGGCCTGGTCATGAGGGTGATCAGCATCATCGACAGCAGCGTCAGTGCCACCAGTGACCCCAGGCCAATCCCGATATTGGCTTTTACCAGCTGGTCATACCGCACCTTAGAATAAAAATGGTACACATCCCAGCCGGTTTTATCATTCCTTGTCTCCAGCACCCGGTAGCCGCGCTGCGGCTTTAAAGAAATGCTGGTTCCGATCTCTGCCGGATCCGCGGCCGCGATGATCTGGTCCGCTTCACAGACATACACCGTGGATTTGTCACTGACCTGGATATCCTCCCACAGCACAGACTGATCCACGCTGAGAATCACCGTACCGATCTGGCGGTTCATGTTCCGGTAATCTGCCAGACGCCTGGCCAGCTGAAGCATATGGACCGGCCGGTTCTCTGTTTCCAGCACATAAGAACTCCCCCGGTACACCGCCATCTGATCCTGCATATCCACTGCCGGAATCCGGTTTGCCCATTTTGTAGAGACAAAGGAGGCAGCCTCCTTATCATAAAAGCAGATTGTACCAGATTCCGTGATCAGGGTAATTCCCTCCACTCCGGCATTCCGGTTGCAGATGTGGGCCAGACTGCGGCGGATCTGATATTTCACCGCGTCAGAAGGCTTCTCTGACTCATTGATTTCCTCCACCAGCTCTATGATCTCATCATTGGTACAGAAATCATAAAGCACCATGTCATACTTGTCCATAACCATCTGCAGCGTATGGTTGGCGGTATTCAGTTCTCCCTCCAGCTCCCGCTGCAGGTTATTCTTCATGGTCCGCCAAGTCTGCGCCTGAAGATAAAGGGAAAAGCAAAGAATCGGAATAATCAGTACCACAGCCAGAAAAAAAATCATGGACCGAAGACTTCTACTCTTTTTCATAGTTTTCCCTCCTGATCCGGCTAATCCGTTCGGAAAGCTGCTCTAACTCATCCGGCGCATCCTGCCCCAGGATCACCCGGTTAATGCTCTTTGCAATTTCCATGGAAAGAGAAGGCCAGTATGCTTTCATTTCCCTGAGCTTCGCCTGCTCCAGATAATTCCAGTAATCCTTTTTAGCCGGATCGTCCTGGATCTGCTTTTTTAAAAGATCCCTGCGGGCCGCCAGATACCCCATGCTGTCCAGGCATTCCTCTGCCTGCTCCGCCTGTTCCATAAACCGCACAAACTCTCTTGCAATCTCTTCGTGTTCCCTGCAGGTCACCGTAAGCACCTCGCCTCCGCTGATCGTAATGGAATTCTCCCCACAAGGCAGCTTTGCCACGGCAAAATTCAAATTGGGATTTTTCTCCCGGATCTCATTTTCATAACTGGAGGTCATAAACGCCATGGCAATGTTTTCATTCGCAAACTCCCACACAATATCAGAGATCGTCATATTGACATTATCTTCGCTGAGAGCACCGTTTTCCGCAAGCTGCTTTAAAAAGCCAAAGGCCGCTTTTCCTGCCGGAGAATCAATCTGGGCAAGGCTTCCTCCATAGTTCCAGAGAATTGGCAGAAAACAGTAGCTGCTCTCCTCACTCTGCAGCGCCGGAAACGCGCAGCCCGACACCCGATCTGAGGTAACCGCCTCCGCGGCCGTCACAAACTCCTCCAGCGTTTTCGGTGGCTTTACCCCCGCCTGCTTTAAAATATCTTCATTATAATAAAAAATCAGGCAGTTTAACCCCAGCGGAAGCCCTACGATCCGCCCATCCTTGGTACGGCAGCTGATCAGCGCCCTCGAAAGATAATCCTCTTCCCGGATCTCCGTTGACAGATCCTCCAGAATCCCGACTTTATCATAGTACTGAATATCGGAGGAATCCACAACGGCCAGATCTGGCTGCTCGCCCTCAGATGCCGCCAGCACCAGACGCTTCTTGAAGTCCTCGTCGGCAATATAGTTTGCCTGGATTTCAATATCTTCATGCGTCTCATTGAATTCCCGGATCAGCTTTGCCAGGCACTGTCTGGAGTCTTCCCGGTCCCAGTAATGCCAGAGCTGCAAAACCGTCTTTTCCTGCGGTTTCGGCGTTTCGGCCGGCGCACAGGCCGTCAGAGCCGCCATACTGAAAAGCAGGAATGTTAACGCCGCCCGTTTCACGCGGCCCCACCCCGTTTTCTGACTCGCGCAGCCCGTCCCGTTCCCGTTTTCCAGATTCCGGTGCTGTTTTTCCCTGTCACACATTCTCATGTCACGCCTTTCTTTTTCTGCCGTACATTCTCATGTTATGCCTTTCCCTGCTCTTTCTCCATCTGTTTCATGCGCTCATGTTCTTCTTTGATTTCTTCATACAGATGATAGAAGGTCCAGCCGGCATTACTCTCCGTCACAATCGCCTTCAGTTCCACCTTCGGTACTCCGGCCTTTCGAAGTCCCAGCAGAAGTTCGTCGATCCGGCGGCCGGTAAAACCATGCATCACCAGCATCTCCTCCGGAATGACAGGAAGTACACCTGCATCCGATTCTGTTTCTTCAGCGTTCCGTGCCGCATCTGGCGCTGTCTCCTGCTCCGCACGCTTATAGCCGGAAATCCCCGCAAGCGCTCCCACGGTTTCTGTCACCTGCTCCGGTGCCACATTGCGGATACGCACTCCCATACGCACCAATACTCCTTTTAATTTCATCACCTTGGATGAAGCTTCCGGATTATAATAAAGAACCAGTTCCTGTCCTGCTTTTCTGATCATATCTCTCTGCCTCCTGTTCTGTATACAGCGTAACAAAAAAAGGTATCTCTGTAAATACAGAAATACCTTTTCACGTAATGCCGCAGGCCGGAATCGAACCGGCACGGGAGATTAGTCCCGCAGGATTTTAAGTCCTGTGCGTCTGCCAGTTCCGCCACTGCGGCATCTATGGCTGACTCGCCAAATGGGGCCTATAGGGCTCGAACCTATGACCCTCTGCTTGTAAGGCAGATGCTCTCCCAGCTGAGCTAAGACCCCTTTTACAATATGAAATTGTAATGATCTGTAAAAGATCAGCGACCCGGATGGGGTTCGAACCCACGACCTCCGCCGTGACAGGGCGGCGCTCTAACCAGCTGAGCCACCAGGCCAAAATATAAATGAAGTTGGAATTGAAAATGGACCTTCAGGGACTCGAACCCAGGACCGACCGGTTATGAGCCGGTTGCTCTAACCAACTGAGCTAAAGGTCCGAAACCTTGAGGCCCTTTCAGACCAGCTCCCCGAGTAGGACTTGAACCTACGACAGCGCGGTTAACAGCCGCGTGCTCTACCGACTGAGCTATCGAGGAAT